>JAYUBR010000662.1:0-1466 GCA_043740775.1 Ferruginibacter sp.
GCTTTAAGATTTTCTTTATCTATACAACTGTCCAGGCAACGCAAACTCATAGACGATACAGGATGCAAAAAGAAAGGTATAGAAAATCTTGATGTATGCCAGAGTTCCCTTGGTGGATTTACAACCCTGTGCGTGGTACTGCGTAATTTATTATTAGTAAAGCGTTGTAGCATATCCCCTACATTTACTACTATTTGATCTGGTAATGAAGTAACAGCAATCCAGGTATTTTGCCTTGTAAGAATTTGTAACCCATCAGCAGAAGCGCCTACTAATAAAGTAATCAGGTTGATATCTTCATGTTGCTCCGCACGGATAGCAGTCTTACGTTCAACTGTAATAGGCGGGTAATGAATGGCACGAAGAATTGAATTACCATTGGTTATAAATTGATCAAAGTAATATTCTTCCAAGCCCAGGTAAAGTGATATTGCCTGTAATAAAGCCTTGCCTGATTTTTCAAAAGCACGGTAAGCTATTTCAAATGTTTCATTGAAGAATTCAACTTCTTTAACCGGAATATTTGGTGGATACACTTCTTTATTAAAATTATTCATTGGTACCTGCCCATACTGGTAAAACTCTTTTAAATCCGGCGCTTCACTACCTTTTGCATGCTCTTTTCCAAATGAAGTATATCCCCGCTGACCAGCGAGACCCGTATCTTCGTATGTTTTTTTCTGCGTAGCGGGCAGTGAAAAAAACTGTTGCACCTGCAAATATATATCAGCAATCAGTTCATCTGAAACACCATGATTTTTTACTGCCACAAAACCTATTTCTTCGTAAGAATTGCCTAATTTTTTTACAAAAGCTGCTTTACTTTCCACATTTCCATTTAAAAAATCTGCAAGATCAACTGAAGGTATATTCATAATTTTTATTCTTATAAAATTATATAAATAAGGAAGGAGCATTTATGAGATGCTAATTTAAATATATCCTTGTTTAAAAAATAAGTATTTCTAAATTTAACTACTTAAAAGGAAGTTGTAATTATAAACCATATTGCTTACTTATTGCAAGCATTCTTTCAATTGGTTTTTTTGCAGCTATAATTAATTTTTCATCCATTGTAATCTCGGGTGTTTCATATTCCATACTGAGGTATAATTTTTCAAGGGTGTTCAATTTCATGTGCGGACAATCGTTGCAGGCACAACTATTATTAGGTGGTGCAGGAATAAAAGTTTTATCCGGACTGCTTTTTTGCATTTGGTGCAATATGCCTGTTTCTGTTACCACAATAAATTCTGTGCAATCGCTTTCTATAGAATATTTTAAAAGACCTGTTGTGCTATCTATATAGTCAGCAATGCGTAAAACAACCTCCTCACATTCCGGATGCGCTATCACTTTTGCTTTAGGATGCCTAATTTTTAATTTGGTGATTTTTTCGAGGCTAAAAATTTCATGTACCATACAGGCGCCATTCCATAACACCATATTACGGCCCGTTTTTTTAT
>JAYUBR010000663.1:0-1466 GCA_043740775.1 Ferruginibacter sp.
GTTTGAGAATCATTTTCCAGTGTATAGAGCTTGATAGAATTTAAACAATTAAAAATAAAATGCGGGTTCATCTGCGCCCTCAATGCAGCCATTTCTGTCTCTGCAATTTTTTGTTCAAAGGCTGTTTCTATCTGTTTTATTTTTTGAGCTTCCACTACTTTGTTTTGTGTTTCAAGTTCCGTAGTTCTCTGTTGCAGGGCGGCCTGCAATTGCTTGTTGTAATTTTCCTGTAATTTATTTTTTTCAATCAGCACCAATTTGCTGCGGTAAATAAGGGCAAATGAAAAACAAATGGCTTCAATCACTAACCCTAATAAAAGAAATACAATGGGGAAATTGATGACCAGGAATAATTCATAATTCATATCAGTAGACGGTGCATACAAATTCATGACGGGCAGGCACCAGAGTACCATCAGGCTAAAGATGCCGGTAAATAAAAACCATTTTACAGGGTTTTTACTTTTTGCTGTAAGAATCAATAAAACAATATTGAGCAGAATAAGCGGAGTAATATTTAAAAAAATGCCATAATAATTTTTATTGAATGGAAACAAATCAAACCTTACTTCAATAAATTCTAATAACATCTGAGTAATACATATTAGTACCAGCAACTTTACCAGCATCCAGCCTTTTTTAAAATGAATATGCAATTGCAACATGCTGCCAATAAAAAAACTGTACAGCACGGGTATTAAATAAAGGAATATCGAAAAAATGATATCATGCAATAAGGGCGAAAACATAAACATGCCCAACCGGATATCCATCCAATGCAGACCTGAAAAAAATGCACTAATGGTATAACTTATATACCAGAGAAAAGAAACACTACGGTATAGATAATAATTGTACGCTGCATAAATACCGATGAACAAAAAGCATCCCGTCATGCAGGCAAGAATAAGGAAGAGATACCGGGCACTAAAGCCACTTTTCACTTCTTCGGCCATCCCTGTAAATGGTGTTTCCAGGGATATGATGGGAGGGATCAGTTGGTTCTGCCTGTCCTCAGTACGGAGCCAATAGGTGACGCTGCTTTGAGGCCGCACTATTACTGGAAGCCTTCCCCGGTCATAAGCCGCAGTACTACCTGGCGGATGAAAGCCCCTGGTTTCGTAAGCACCGCTTCTTGCTATCAATTCATCACCGGTGTACAGCCGTGTAAAATAATGAACGGTACTTATGCTAAGATTTACACTATCTGTTGCAGAAGTGTTGCGGACAGTGAATTTCTTCCATTGAATAATTAACGGCCTGTTACCGAATTTTTGTTGGCGCCATTCATTTCTGTAAGGAACAAAAATCTGTTTTTTGGCTTCTTCAAAAGAGAGTGCAGTGTTAGTGGTTTCCTGGTAAATGAAACAGTTGTCTGCAATATCCAGCGATTGCTTCCAGTTGGGCTGGCCATTCAAAACAAGCGTATCCTGTGCAGCGGCTTTACCGATGCTTATCATGAAAAA
>JAYUBR010000664.1:0-5078 GCA_043740775.1 Ferruginibacter sp.
GTTGCTGAAAAAGCCGCCAATATTTTCGGTTTCTGATTCAACCACTACTGTCCAGTAATTGCTTACAACATCTGTAAGGATTTTCGTATTGGTCATTTCCCCCATTTTCTCAAAATGAGGCGCTGCCTGTTTAAACATCTTAACCAGGTCTTTAGCCTTTCCTGGTTTTGCCTGAAATACTTCTCTGATAAGATACATAGCTGATAAATTTAGAGAATAAAGATAACAGGCAATATATAAAAATGCAAGGGCTATTTTAAAAAACTACACCTGGTGTATGGCTTTACCAACTGAAATAATTCTGCCTCTTTCCGCTCTGAAATTTTCACCTTAAAATTTATAAGGGCTATGTCTCTGCCCCGGCAATAAATATTTTTACATCAATAGAAGCCCTAATTTTACCACATGGAATTAGTAATTGTAAAAACATTCGACAGCTATTTTTTAGCCAATATTATTTTGGGCCGCCTGCAGGCCGATGGTGTGGAATGTTATTTAAAAGATGAAACAACGGTTACTATGGACCCAATATTAACCAATGCCATCGGAGGTATAAAACTGGTAGTAAAAAAAGAAAATGCCGGTTGGGTTGACAACATTTTAAAAAGGTACGATGAAGAATATTTAAATGCGGCTACCTGTCCGCAATGTTGTGCCCACCAGTTTAGTTATATTGCCAAACCCGGTGTAACCAATTTTTTAACAGCGGTTGCCACTACTCTTTTTGGTAGTTATGCAATAGCACCCGACTACGTTTATCAATGTGGTAATTGTGGTTACGAAACCGAACGCCTGCCTGATTATGACAATAATCCGGGAGAAGATTAAAACGTTGTAACCTTTATTGCTGTTGTTGTTGCTGCATCATTTCCATATACTTTCGGTACGAATTATTAATAGTGCCATCTTCGTTAAATTTTACGGTAACAACCTGCGGCATTAAAACTGCCGCAATCTTTTTGTCTGTTACACCATCTTCATGCGATACAGAAACGCCTACTTCCAGGGTTTGTTCAGCGGTACCTTTATAGGTTCCTTTTACCGGAGAACAATCGCTGAAATTTCTTCCAATGGCAAGCCTTACATGCCGGTCGTTTACAATACAATTGTTGGTAGGGTCAAGGCCAAGCCAGCCATAAAAAGGAATATACGCTTCTACCCATGCATGTGTGGCACCTTCGCCACGGAGGTCATTATCGTGCGGACACACATACCCGCTTACATAACGTGCCGGTATGCCGAGCAATCGCAGCATCACCATTAAGATATGTGCAAAATCCTGGCAAACGCCTGCCCTTAATTTCCATATTTCATCCAGCGTGGTTTCTACACTGGTGATGCCCTGGATGTATTTAAAATTTTGGTACACATAAGTATTTAGTTGCTGCACGGCCACATAAACGGATACCGATTTATAAAACCCGGCATCGGCAATTTTCTTTACTTCATCCAACGCCACAAAATTTTCCTGCTTTAAAAAATCAAGATGCGGCACTACATGCCTTATCTGGTATAAATGACTCCACTGTTCTTCAATGGCAATATCATCTGCCGGAAATATTACGGGCCTGGTTACAATGGCAATAGTAGAATCTATTTTTAATTCTGTGTGCGGTTCAAGGTTCATAAATGTACCGGCCTGGTTGCCATAATAATCGGTGAATATTTCTACAAAAGGGTTACCGGTAATAATCAACTGCTGGCTTTCCACTTCCTGGTTTTCATCTTTTACCGGAAACAGCATAATCTGGTTTGCGCTGTCTCTTACAGGTTCCTGGTAAGTATATTTGGTAACATGGTGTATAACAAATCGGGGCATAATGGGATGTGCTTTAATGCTGCGGTGGTAAATAATATTTGGTTACTTCAATATATTGTAACAAATAATTTAAAACAACTGTTATTATAAAGAAAAATAGTTTTGACTTAAGATTTTACCAATGGCAAGTAAGTCGTTTTTTATTTCGGTTAAAAAGGGATGCAACCCTTCTTCAAAGATGCTCTCCGGCGTGGAAAATTTCACCTTGCTTTTCATTTTTCCAATCATAAAATCTATCTGGTTAAAATCACTCACATTGCGTTCATTTTTTAACCTTTCAAAATAGCGGTGTAACCGGTTGATGGAATACATAACCGACCTCGGAAACTGGTCGTTCAATATCACCTGCTCTACCACATTGCGGGCCTCAAAACCTCCCCGGTAGTTTTTTAAATACAACTCATAACCTGAGATAGAAAGCAGTAGATATTTCCAGTAAGTGGTATCCTTGGCTTCATCCATATCATAATTGCTATCACTAAATTTTACATCCAAAATATCAGCCGACTGGATCGTACGCTCAATATATTTTCCAATATTTATAAAGGCATTTCCTTCGCCTCTTGCCATCGTAATATCGGTAGTGCCAAAATATAAAACACCGTGTTTTATCAACATGTCTAAAATGGTTATCGGGTCTTCCTTGTGTAACCATTCCGCCAGGCTATCCTGTCGCATGGTATGGTAAAAGTCGTTGAGACATTGCCACATTTCTTTGGTGATATGGTCCTGCACACTGCGGCCATTTTCTCTTGCCAGTGTAACCATGTTCAATACAGAATTGGGGTTATCCTTATCAATGACCATGTATTGCAATACGCCCCTTGTATTATGTGCCATGGCCGAGGCCTTTGCATGATCTAAAAAAGTAAAGATCTCCAATACTGGTTTCCAGCTAAAAGCCTGCACATCATCCTGCGATGAAGCGTAGTTGATTTTAAGCATTCTAAGAATACCATCCGTTCTTTCCATGTAACGGCTCATCCAGTATAAACTATCAGCAACTCTACTAAGCATAAGCGAAAAGGAAAGCTCCCTGCCCCCCAAGGGAGTATAAGCAGGCACTTTTTATTTTGGTGATGCAATTAGTTTAATAAAACTTTTTCTTTTCAATATAAAGAAAATAACTCGTATTGTTGAACTTCTAAATCCCCCCTTCGGAAGGTGGGTGAGCCAGCACCCAGGTATCTTTGCTGCCACCACCCTGCGATGAATTTACAATTAAAGAACCTTCTTTTAACGCCACCCTGGTTAAACCGCCGGGCACAATTTCAATTCCGCCGGTGCCACACAATGCGTAAGGCCGAAGATCAATTCTGCGGGGTTGTAAGTTGCCATCCATATAACAGGGTGCAGAAGATAAACTTATGATGGGTTGCGCTATAAACTGTCTTGGATTCTGCAATACTTCTGCCTTGTAGTTAATGATCTCTTCTTCGGTTGCAGCACTGCCCATCAACATTCCGTATCCACCACTTTCATTGGTTTTTTTAATAACCATTTCCCGGATGTTTTTAAATACATTTTCCCGTTCCTCATCTTTACCCAAATGATAGGTAGGCACATTTTTAAGGATAGGTTCTTCGTTGAGGTAATACCTTATCATTGCCGGCACAAAAGTATAAATGGCTTTATCGTCTGCAACCCCATTACCCACTGCATTTACAATGGCCACATTGCCCTTGCGGTAAGCGCTCATAATACCGGCAACGCCTAAGCGGCTGTTGGCATCAAATACCAGCGGGTCTAAAAAATCATCGTCTACCCTTCGGTAAATAACATCTACTTTTTGCAAACCAGCGGTGGTTTTCATGTACACTTTATGGTTATCTACTACCAGGTCACTTCCCTCTACCAGCTCAACACCCATTAGCCTTGCCAGCGTGGTGTGTTCAAAATAGGCAGAGTTATAAATGCCCGGTGTGAGCAATACCACTGTAGGGTTTTTTGTTTGCCTTGGAGAAAGTGATACCAGGTTTCTATGCAGTATGGTTGGGTATTCTGTTACACTACGCACATTATTCTGCGGCAACAGATCTGGAAAAATACGCTTGGTAATTTCCCTGTTCTCCAGCATGTAACTAACGCCGCTGGGTGTACGCAGGTTATCTTCCAAAACATAAAATGACCCATCATTGTTACGTATCAGGTCAATGCCCGAAATGTGAATGTAAATATCATACGGTACCGGAAAATTATGCATCTCCCGCAGGTAATGCGGGCAACTGTAAATCATCTCCGCAGGCATTACGCCATCCTTAATAATAAACTGGCTGCTGTAAATATCTTTTAAAAAAAGATTCAATGCTTTTAACCGCTGCTTGATGCCCTTTTCAATAAAGTCCCATTCAGCCGCGGTAATGATGCGTGGAATTATATCGAAGGGAAATATTTTTTCGATGCCTTCGCCACTGTTGTACACAGTGAAAGTGATGCCCTGGCTCATGAAAAGGCGCTTGGCCAGTTGTTCTTTTTTATTGAGCTCATCAACCGATAGTTGCTGCATAAACTCAACTGCCTTTTTGTATTGTTCCCTAACGGATGCATTGGAGTACATCTCATCCCAGGTATCGGCATCTACTAAATAAGATTGCAGTAACTCACTTGCTTGCATAATAAATCGTTTTAGAGATTAGCTGGCATGCAAATCACAAAACCGATTATACTCAAATATACTAAATCAATGTTGTTATAGGCAAGGTGCAAAAATTTTAACTGTAACTTTATTGCTGCTAAATTTTACCCATGATAAAAATTGCCATGATACCGGCCCGTTATGCAGCCTCCCGATTTCCTGCCAAACTGATGCAGTTGCTGGGTGATAAAACGGTTATTCGCCACACCTATGACAACACGGTAGCAACCGGTTTATTTGATGAAGTGGTAGTGGTTACAGACAGTGATATTATTTACAATGAAATAACAAGCCACGGTGGCAAAGCCACAATGAGCATTCAGCAACACGAAAGCGGCAGCGACAGAATTGCCGAAGCGGTAGCTGCAACAGCGGTAGATATTGTGATTAATGTACAAGGCGATGAGCCCTTTGTACAACGGGAACCGCTACAAAAATTGCTGAAAGTTTTTGAAGGAGATGCAGGACAAAATGTACAGGTGGCTTCGCTGATGCAGGTTTTAAAACAACCACAATTTATCAGCGACCCCAATTATGTAAAAGTTGCGGTTGATAAAAATATGAATGCCTTGCTCTTTAGCAGAAGTGTAATTCCCTACCACAGAAACCAGCAAATTACGCCGG
>JAYUBR010000665.1:0-15575 GCA_043740775.1 Ferruginibacter sp.
ATAATTTTATCAAATTGATATTTTGGCATGTACGTTAAAATTTGTGACAATAAACTGCGACCCGTATTCATAGCTTTTGAAGCTAATTGAATTCAAATAGAAAAATAATTTATTTGCCTAAAACCACCTGTTTATCATACTTTCAGTAAATTGGATTCGCTAATAGTTGGACAGTAGTGAGACTAAATATACTTTATGCAAATGATTAAACAGGCATTGATTTTATTGCTGCTCTTTACCGGCAATATATTATTTTCTCAAACAGCAGGCCACCAGTGGAAAGAAGCTACCAGTAACGGCTATAAGTACAAATATGTAACCGGCGACCCTGCAAAAGCAAGGTTTTACACTTTAAAAAACGGCCTCACAGTTATTTTAAGTACCACCAGTAAAGACCCCCGCATACAATGTTACATTGCCACAAAAGCTGGTAGTAAAACTGACCCGGCTGATCACACAGGGCTTGCGCATTACCTGGAACATATGTTGTTTAAAGGAACCGACAAATTTGGTTCGTTAGACTGGGAGAAAGAAAAGCCAGAGCTGGATAAAATAGATGATTTGTATGAACAATACAATCATACTACTGATACGGCAATTCGCAGAAACATTTACCATAACATTGATTCCGTATCTGGCAAGGCCGCAGGTTTTGCCATTGCAAATGAGTATGATAAAATGATGTCGTCCATGGGTGCTCAGGGTACCAATGCATTCACCTCTTTTGAACAAACAGTGTATACCGACGACGTGCCTTCCAATGCTACCGATAAATATTTAACGGTGCAAGCAGAACGGTTCCGCAATCCACAGTTCAGGATATTTCATACAGAACTTGAGGCTGTGTATGAAGAGAAAAACCGTGGGCTGGACAATGATAGCAGAAAGGTTCGTGAAAAATTATTTGCCGGGTTGTTTAAGAACAACAATTACGGAAGGCAAACTACCATCGGCACAGTGGAGCATCTAAAAAATCCTTCGTTGCTGGAAATCAGGAAGTATTTTAATACTTATTATGTACCCAATAATATGGGCGTAATTATGTCGGGCGATTTTGATGCAGATGCCATGATTAAAAAAATTGACAAGGCTTTTGCCTACATGCAAAACAAGCCCATTCCACCATACACATTTGATCCTGAACAACCTATTACTTCGCCGGTTACAGAAGAAGTTGTGGGGCCAGATGCAGAAAGCATTTCCATTGGTTACCGTTTGCCAGGCAACAAGTCAAAAGATGTTTTACTGGCCGACCTGGTAGGGCAAATATTAACCAATGGCGAAGCTGGATTGATGGATCTGAACCTGGTGAAAAAACAGAAATTATTAAGGGCATCCGCCTTTGCATTTACACTGATTGATTATGGTGTTTTGCTGATGCAGGGCACACCAACACAAGGGCAATCTCTGGAAGATGTAAAAGGGCTGATGCTGGGTGAAATAGACAATCTTAAAAAAGGAAATTTTGATGATAACCTCATTACTTCCATCATCAATAATCAAAAGAAAAATAAAATACTTGCTACAGAATCCTATGGCTCAAGAGCCAGTGACCTAATGGATGCCTTTACGTCGGAACTGGACTGGAAAGACCAAGTAGCTTATACCGACCAGCTATCTAAATTAACCAAAAAAGATATTGTTGATTTTGCCAATAAATATTTTCAGGATAATTATGTAGTGATCTTTAAACGCAAGGGAGAAGATAAAAATATTCTCAAGGTAGATAAGCCTGCCATTACACCTGTGGAAACCAACCGCAATGCACAGTCTGCCTTTGTAAAAATGGTAAACGAAATGCCATCAGCAGCAGTTAAACCGGTGTTTTTAGATTATACAAAAGACCTGCAAAAAAGCCAGGTTGGTGCGGCAGAAGTGTTGTATGTTCAAAATAAAGACAACACTATTTTCAGGCTGCAGTACCGCTTTGACATGGGCACCTGGAACAATAAAAAATTAGGACTGGCTGCCCAGTACCTGCAATTTTTAGGTACCGGTAAAATGAGCGCCGAAGATATAACAAAGGCTTTTTATAAAATAGCCTGCAGTTTTTCTATTGGTGCTGGCGGTGAATTTACAACGGTAAATATTGAAGGGTTGCAGGAAAATTTCACCAAAGCCGTAACGCTATTTGAAAGCTTGTTAAAGAACTGCGAGCCTGATGAAGCGGCTTTATCAGCATTGAAAGCACGCATTGCCAAATCGAGAACAGATGCAAAATTAAACAAGGGTGCCATCATGAGCGGGCTGGTTTCTTATGCAAGGTTTGGTGATAAAAATCCTTTTAATTATACTTTAAGTGATGTTGATTTAAAAGCTGCCACTTCATCAGAACTGGTTGACATGTTGCATAGCCTGAACACTTATTCGCATAAAATTATTTACTATGGTCCGCAGTTACTGGTGCCATTAACTGCCGCTATAAAACAATTGCATCCCATACCTGCCACATTTAAAGCGGCGCCGGAAAAAGTAAAATTTACCAATACAATACAAACCAAAAACCAGGTATTGTTTGCCGATTACACGATGGTGCAATCAGAAATACGCTGGGTGCGCAACACCAATACCTACAGTGCTGCCGAAGAACCGGTGGTAGATATTTTTAATAATTATTTTGGTGGTGGTATGTCCGCATTGGTATTTCAAACCATCCGGGAATCGAAGGCCCTTGCCTATTCTACTTTTGCTTTTTATGCAATACCAGACAAAAAAGAAGATCCGTTTTATACCCTGGCCTATGTAGGTTGCCAGGCAGATAAATTCAATGAATCAATTGTAGCCATGAACGAGTTACTGAACGATTTACCCAACGTAGCAGAGAACATAAAATTTGCCCGTGCCGGTATTAAAAAAGATATTGAAACAGGCCGCATAACACAGGACGCCATTATTTACAATTATCTTTCAGCACAACGCAAAGGGCTGGATTATGATATTCGTAAAAAAACCTACGCTTCCATTGATGCCATCGGTTATGATGAACTGAAAAAATTTCACACCAGTTATATTGCCAATAAACCTTACACCTATTGCGTGGTAGCTTCCACAAAAAAAGTAAGCGACGCCGATATGGCAAAATACGGCGAGGTAAAAAAACTAAGCCTGGAAGAAATATTCGGGTACTAAAAAATAGTTGATCATTTTACAAGTGGCTGGTAGTAACATCGGCCATTTCTATTTTTTAAGTTCTTGATTCAACAAGCAATAATATTTTTTTTATCTGGGCTAAGAAGCTATGTGGTGCTGCATTCACGTTGCACCAATGTACATTTTATCTCGCTGGTACCCGTGCTTAATTCGCAAATCTTACTATGATGATTAAATATGGGCTGCTTTTTTTGACCAACGCCCACGTCATTAACAACTAATCCGTTTGTATGGTATTACACTTAAATTATAATTGAATTGCTATTTATGAACGAGGAATCGTACTCCATTTATTATCTCCAATTATGCGGCTAACCATAGTATAATGTTTCATATTACTAAGTATAAACCTTCTGTAGCTTTAGATGTTTAGCAAGGCAAACATGGGTAAAAATAAGTATATACTATAGTGAAATGAAATAATTTGACGATAAAAAAGTTAAGGTAATTTAACAACCATTTTAATTCCTTAGTGAGGCTTAAAGTTTATTATTTTAGTTTGGCAGAGTAATTGTCTTATAGTACATAAATTAAAACCACAAATATGAAAACCCATTTATTTCGCTACAAAAAAACAGCTCTGGCTGTATTCTCTTTTTTTTTATTACTAATTTCTCTTAATGCTTCTGCACAAAAAAGTGTGTATGATGTAATTCCTGGTTCAGGGCCTAAAAAACCAAAAACAACAATTATCCTTCCTGGAGTAATAAGGGGAGATGACAGAAGAAACAATGACAGAGTGTATACCAGAAGAAGATCAAATTTGCCACCGGGGCAAGCTAAAAAAATATATGGCGGTTCTGCAAGGGATTATGCCCCCGGTCAGGTAAAGAAAAGAGAACGACATAATGATGAACATGGGGGCAGGGATAATGAGGAACACAGGGGTAGAGGTAATGAGGGTAGAAAACACGGTAAGCACAATGATGATTGAGAGCATTAACATAACGACCATCCAAAAAATGTTGACGGCTGGAGATGTAATTTAAAAAATCCCGTGAGTGATCACGGGATTTTTTAAATTAAGAATATTATTTTTTTTCAGGGGCTGTTTTATTTTTAATTGCCTCCCATTTTACCACTAAATCCTGAAACTGTTTTTGTGTTGCAGCAACTGCTGCAATAGTCTGTTTGGTTGGCGTCATGTCGGCATCTTCTAAAATATTGTGCAAGCCAGAAAAGGCAGTGCTGAGCTTCTCAACTCCGGCATTTCCCTGTAATGCTGTAAGCTCTTCATCCAACGGCAGGCCTTTTTGTGGTATACTGGCATTGGATGATTGTGATTGTTTCAGGCTATTTCGGGCTGCTGTTATTTCTTCCATCATTTTCATTGCTTTTAATCTTCCCTCATAACAAATCATAGCAAGATCATGTTGTTGTTGCAATGTTTTTAACGATAGCTGTACCCTTGGATCCATCTTAACGAAAAGTAGTTGTGTAAAACTTGTACTATTCACTGTAAGTGTAACAGTATAAACCCCGGGCATTACCCATGGTGAAGTTGGTGCTGGTGCTGTATTTTGGCAGATGGCAGCAATTGGGTAAGTGGCGGGTAAATCAAGCGGAATATAATGCATATCCCAAATAAAACGGTGTGCACCTTTTGCTGTTGAAAAAATCTGTTGCGGCCTTACCCAGTAAAGTGGAATATTTACGGGAGGAATTGTATAAGATTTATCGTTGCTGCTGTACCTGCGGATAATTTTACCTTTTGCATCCGTAATCTCCAGTAATACTTCACCGTTAGAATTTTCTTTCAGGTAATAGTCAATCATAGCACCATCGGGTGGGTTTTCTCCAGCGGGTTCTTCCTGTGGCAAGGGGGTATCACTGTTCATGTTCCAACGTACCCGGATAGCCGTTTGCGGTTTGTATAATATAGCAGCCGTTTTTGCAACCCCTTCTGATAGCTGACGCAACGGTGTAATATTATCCAGTATCCAAAAACTTCTGCCATGCGTGCCAATAACAAGATCATCTCCTTTTACTACCAAATCTCGAACGGAAGTTGCCGGCATATTTAACCGCAACGATTGCCAATGTTCACCATTATCCAAAGAAAAATATACTTCTCTTTCGCTGCCTGCAAATAATAAACCCTTGCGAACATGATCTTCCCGGATTGTGTTGATGGGGTCATCTGGTAAACCAATTACAATTTCTCTCCAGCTTTTACCACCATCGGTTGTTTTATAAATGTGAGGATGCATATCATCGCAGCGTATCCTGTTTACTGCAGCATAAGCGGTATTTACATCGTTATGGCTTGCTTCCATCATGGATACTTTACTCCAGGAAGTAATTTGTGGTGGCGTAACATTCGCCCATGTTTGCCCCCCATTATGTGTCACCTGAATATACCCGTCATCGGTTCCGGCCCAAATGGTATTGATATCTTTAAAAGATGGTGCAATGGTATACACAACACCGCGGCGGGGCATTTTTTTCATTGCCTCATTGGTGTAAATGCCAACACTTGCAGGAATATCCCATGCTTCCCGTGTTAAATCCGGACTGATGGTTTGCCAGGTATTGCCGCCATTTTTTGTTTTAAAAATTACATTTCCGGCAAAGTATAAAGTGGCAGAGTCGATGGGTGAAAATAATATGGGTGCAGTTCTTATAAAACGATATTTACCACTGCGAACCGCTTCAGGTGAAATGTTTTGTACCTGGCCGGTGCGCTTATCATACTTAGATATTTTACCTGCGTAAATGATGTCTGCATTTTTTGGATCGGCGGCAATATATCCGTACTCTTCTCCGCCAACAGGATGCCATTCGTGAAAGGTGATCTGTCCATCATTACCCCTGCTGGTAATGCCTACAGAGCCGCTCTCCTGCTGACCCCCATAAACATTATAAGGAAAAGCATTGTCGGTACTTACATGATAAAACTGGGCCGTAGGCTGATTGTACCAGGAAGAAAATGTTTGCCCGCCATTTACGGTGATAATGGCCCCCTGATCGGCGGCGAGTAAAATGATTTCTGGGTTGGTTGGATTAATCCAGATGCGGTGATAATCATCACCACCCGGTGCGCCACGAAAAGCACTCCATGTTTTTGCGCCATCAACCGATTTCCATACTGCCACATCTGCGGTATAAACCACATCTGCATTTTCCGGATCAACTTTTACTTCTGCAAAATCATCGCCCCTGCCCCAGAATCTTTCATCTTTATTCATCTGGCGCCAGGATTCGCCTGCATCATCGCTTCTGTAAATGCCGCCGTAATCACCTGCATCTACTGTTGCATATAAACGATTGGTGTTGGTAGGGGCAATACAAAAACCAATGCGGCCCAATCCCATTTTTGTGGTAGGTAATCCATTGGTTAATTGCTTCCAGGTATTGCCCCCATCGGTTGATTTATATAAGCCGCTTTTATCTCCGTTCCATTCACCATTTTCCCACGGGCCCTGCCTGCCTGCCCATAAATCTGCGTACACAATATTAGGATCTTTAGGATCAATAGCTACTTGTACCGCACCGGTATTTTCATCTTTATATAAAACACGTTGCCATGTTTTACCTGCATCTGTTGTGCGGTATACACCCCGCTCGGTATTGGGCCCATATGGATGTCCCAGCACCGCAGCAAATACCCTGTTTTCATTGGTAGCATCAATGGCGAGCCCACCAATTTGCTGGCCATCTTTTAATCCCGTATTTGTCCATGTTTTACCTGCATCTATTGATTTATAAATGCCATCGCCTACAGAAAGATCAGGGCGCTGAATACCTTCACCACTTGCCACATACACAACATTTGGATTGGACGGTGCCACCGCTACATCACCCACTGAACCTGTAGGCTGGCTGTCAAAAATGGGTAACCAGGTGCGGCCATAATCGGTAGTCTTCCAAACACCACCATTATTTACGCCAATATAAAATATATTCGGCTGTTGTGGAACGCCCACCGCTCCAACAGTTCTTCCACCGCGGTGAGGACCAATCATGCGCCAGCGCATACTGTTAAACATGCTGGTATCAACTGTTTGGGCAAGGCTGTTGAATGCAAGAGAAATACATACAAATGCCAATAGGTTTTGCTTCATAAAAAAATTAAATTTTATAAAATGGAAGTTACGGGTATGTTGATTACAGAAGATGAATTGTGTTAAAGAATTTTGATTGCAGAAATATTTTCGGCTTATTTTTTAATCCTGCTTATTTAGGTTAAACACCATTTGTTTTTGTTTTGCCCTATATAAAAATTACTTTTGCCCTGCACAAAATTGTAACCAATAATTCGCAGATATGCCTTCACAAAAATTAAGTAAACTGGCTGAAACCCTGATTGGGTCTGAAATTGTAAAACTCGGTGCAGATATAAAGGCAAAGATGATGCAGGGCGATAAAATTTACAATTTTACAATTGGTGATTTTGACAGTGCTATTTTTCCGATACCCACAGAATTTGAAAACGAAATTGTAACCGCATACAGAAAATGTAATACTACCTATCCACCTGCGGAGGGGATTTTGGAATTGAGAAATGCAGTGTCAGAGTTTATAGAAAAAAGAGAAGGGCTTCATTTTGACAACAATGAAATTTTAATTGCCGCAGGCGGAAGGCCTTTAATTTATGCTGCCTACCGGGCCATTGTTGATAAAGGAGAAAAAGTAATTTATGCGGTGCCGAGCTGGAACAACAATCACTATGTACATTTTACCGAAGGAGAACATGTGGTGATTGAAAGTAAAAGAGAAAATAATTTTATGCCTGCGGCTGATGAAATAAAGCCACATTTAAAAGGAGCATCTTTGTTGGCTCTGTGCTCTCCGTTAAATCCAACCGGAACAACTTTTTCTAAAGAAGAACTGGAAGCCATCTGTGATATGGTAATTGCAGAAAATGAACAACGGGGGGCCGATGAAAAAAAATTGTATTTATTGTATGATCAGATTTACTGGACATTGACGTATGGCAAAACAGTGCATTACAATCCGGTGTCACTAAGGCCTGCAATGAAGGAATACACCATTTTTATTGATGGGATCAGCAAGGCATTTGCTGCAACCGGGGTTAGAGTAGGATGGGCCATGGGTCCGGCCGATTTAATCAATAAGATGAAAGCAATCAATAGTCACCTGGGAGCCTGGGCACCCATGGCAGAACAAAAGGCTACATCAGAATATATATTGCAAACTACAGCCGTGGACACTTATTTTGCCCATTTTAAAAGTGAAATAGCAGAACGTTTACAACGAATTTATGAAGGCTTTCAACAGCTTAAAAAAGAAGGCTTTTCAGTAGATGCCATTGCTCCGGAGGCTGCAATTTATTTAACCATACATATTGATCTTGCAGGTAATACTACTACAGACGGAAGAAAATTAAATGATCAAACAGATGTAACGGCGTATTTATTAGATGAGGCAAAACTGGCGATTGTTCCGTTTACAGCATTTGGAGCTTCGGCAAAAAGTACCTGGTACAGGCTAAGTGTAGGAACTTGTAAAAAAGAAGAAATAGATGAAATGCTTAAAAAACTAAAGCAAGCTTTGCAAGAACTATCCTCATAAAATCTTCGTAAATTAATTTTTGCAATTCAAAAACACGAAGGGTTTTAATTCCTGTAGACGAATGATTTTGCGAACAGTAATATGTTTCTTTATTACCTTGTATTTATTAAGATCAATGACTTCATGAACTGAAACCAGGTTATCCAAACGTTCTACACTGAATAACAATTCATGTAATAATTCAACTTCGTTTTCTATGGCCTGGGGGGTCATTAACTCCTGATTAAACAAGACAAGCAAATCGCGGTTTATTCTATTCATTGATATATAGACTTTTCGATTTTGCTATCTTCATCTAGTATCCAACCATTCCTTTTTTATTAGGACAGCCGCAGCTTTTTTTAGAAGCATTACAGCCAGTCAAGGCAATTGAGATCACTAAAATTGATAAAAAACCTATTTTTAAAAATCGTTGCATAATTAAAGGATTATAAAAGTAAACTAATTTTAAACATTATTATTGCTTTATTTTAATAAATTATTTTGAAATAAACATTTTGGCTAATTTAAAAAAAATTTTAATAGTCCCGCTGGACTGGGGTCTTGGTCATGCAACAAGAAGCATTCCATTGATAATGAATTTATTGTCAAATAATTGTGAAGTTTATGTTGCGGGAGAAAGAGCTACTTTTGCTTTATTACAATCAGAATTTTCAAAGGTTAAATTTATTCAGCTAAGGGGTTACCGGATTCATTATGCTAAACAACAGGGCTGCTTGCCTTTAAAAATAACACTACAGATTCCGGGTATTTTATTTTCAATTTATAATGAACATAAATGGTTAAAAAAAATAGTAAAGCGCTATTCCATTGATGCAGTTATATCCGATAACAGGTTTGGTTTGTATCATTCGCAGATACCATCAGTTTACATTACCCACCAGTTACTAATTAAAACCGGAAACAAATTCTCTGAAAACTTATTACGCAAATGCCATTATTGGTTTATAAAAAAATATACACAATGCTGGGTGCCGGATTTTGAAGGAGCAGATAATATTGCCGGTCAATTGTCGCATCCTTCGCAAACGCTGCCCAACATTCAATACATTGGATGTTTATCAAGATTTGAAAAAAATAACGCCGAAAAAATAAGGTACGATTTATTAATTCTATTGTCCGGACCTGAACCACAACGAACCCTATTTGAAAATGAATTATTGTTACAATTACAGCAGTTTGCCGGGAAGGTTTTATTAGTGCGGGGTTTACCGGAAAAGGATAAAAATTTCTTACTCCCAAAAAGTAATGAGGCCAATATTGTCATAAAAAACCATCTTAGTGCGCAGGAACTTTGCAAGGCAATAGAGCAATCCGCCATAGTGATTTGCAGGGCTGGTTACACTACAATAATGGATTTAATAAAGCTACAAAAAAAAGCAATATTGATACCAACGCCCGCACAAACAGAACAGGAATACCTTGGTGAATATTTAATGAAGCAACAATTATTTTTATGTATACAACAACAAAATTTTTTGTTGATGAATGCACTTGAAAATGCAGCAGCTTTTAATTTTTTGATAAAAGAATACGATATGGAAAAATACAAGGAGGTCATTAATCAATTTATTCATAACGGAGGTTAATAACAAATTGCAAGGTGCTGGTTTGGCTGGCATTAAAATCCGTTGTCATTAGCGATTTTCTTTGGGGAAATCAAACAACAAGAACTCTTTTTTTGCCTTTTTAAAATCCTTCCATTTTGAAATAGTAATGTGTACAGCAAATACGCTACAGGTGGGCATATTATCAATGGCTTTATCTTCTACCAACTGGTTTACAAATTCAGTTATGCCGGGATTGTGGGAAAAAATCGCTATAGTGTTGAAATCATCATTGAATTGTTCTACCACTTCAAAAAAAGTTTCTGGCGGAGCCTGGTATAATGCTGAGATTAAAATAATGTCATTTATATTTTTATGATATGAAGTGCAAAATAATTCTGCTGTTTTTTTTGCCCGCCTGGCGGGACTTGAAACAAATGCATCAATCATTATTTTTCTGTCCTGCAGCCGCTGTGCCATTATCGGGGCATCTTTTTTACCCCGATCATTTAGTGAACGGTCAAAGTCGTTAAGCGTTGCAACACTCCAGCTACTTTTTGCATGACGTATAATGAGCAATGTTTTCATGATGAATGCATTAAAGACCGGCACTTACCGAGTGTAAAAAATAATTGTTTCGACAAGATTTGCAAAAGATATGTGAACCAGCCTACACAATATAAGATGCTTCGTAAACTAATGCAAGTATGATACCATTCAAATTACTTCCCAAAAATAACCTGCCTTTGAAATAATAGACCGCATGATAAAAATCATTGCACTTAATATCCTCTCACATTTTTCCCTTCCATATAATTCATGAAGGCTTTATTACAAACACGGTTACCACCGGGGGTTGGATAGTTGCCGGTAAAATACCAGTCACCGGTATTGGTAGGGCAGGCTAAATGTAACGTTTCGATTGTTTGATAAATTACATCTACAGGAATATTGATTTCTTTCGGCGTAATCAACTGAGCAATTTTAGCAGATATTTCTTCCAGGGTAAATTGTTTGTACACCTGGCGTACTACGTTTTCTGTATGCAGTTTGTTGTTACGTTGTAATTCCTTGCATTTTAGTAAAAGCTCATCCAGCACCGATTCCTGCTTTCTTTCGTACAACAAATCAATGGCAGCTTTAAAGGCAATAAAATCTCCCATTTTACTCATGTCAATTCCATAACAATCGGGATACCTGATTTGTGGAGCAGAGGATACAACAATAATTCTTTTCGGTTCTAAACGAGCCAGCATACGGATGATACTTTCCCTTAAAGTAGTTCCTCTAACGATAGAATCATCAATTACAACCAGCGTATCAATACCTTTGCGTACAGTACCATACGTAATATCGTACACGTGCTGTACCATTTCGTTGCGGCTGCTGTCTTCTGTTATAAACGTGCGCAGTTTTACATCCTTAATGGCAATCTTCTCAAAGCGTATTTTACGGCTAATCATTTCCGATAATTTTTCTTCATCGAAATTTGCGCCCCAGCTTAAAATTCTTTCTATTTTTATTTTTTTAAGGTATTCATCTGCGCCTTTTAACAGCCCATAAAAAGCGGTTTCAGCAGTATTGGGTATAAAAGAGAAAATAGTGTTTTTTAAATCATAATCAACTGCCTTTAAAACAGGTTCACTTAAATAGCGGCCCAGGGCTTTTCTTTCTTTATAAATTTTTTCGTCGCTGCCGCGTGAAAAATAAATACGCTCAAAACTGCAGGCTTTTCTTTCCTTAGGTTCAACAATTTGTTCAATGGTATAATTGCCGTGTTCATCTACCAGTAAAGCACAGCCTGGCATTAGTTCCTGTACTTCATTTTCGCCAACATTAAAAGCCGTTCTTATGGCGGCTCTTTCACTTGCGGCCACAATTACATCCTCATTTACAAAATAATAAGATGGCCGTATACCATGGGCATCCCTCATTACAAATGCCTTTCCGTTGCCTGTTAAACCACAAAAATTAAAGCCTCCGTCAAAAAGTGGTACCGCTTTTTTTAATACTTTGGCAACATCCAATTCGCCCGGAAAAGCTTCATCGGCCTTTACCAAAAAATGGTGCAACACTTCCATCATTGCAGCCAGGTCGCTTTGTTTTTGAAATACACCAGGCTCCAAATTAATCAGACCAAATAATTCTTCGGTATTTACGAGGTTAAAATTTCCTGCCAGGGCCAAATTTCTTGCAGGAATAGTATCCCGTTTTATAAACGGATGACAAAATTCTGCATTGTTTTTACCCTGGGTTCCATAACGCAAATGGCCCAGTAATAATTCTCCTAAATGATTTACATGCCCCTTCATCAGCCCCGGATGATTTTTAATGTCGGGCTGATATTTTTCTATTTCCTCAATTTCTTTTCCAATCTGTGAAAACAATTCCGCAATAGGCTGGTTGGCACTGCTGCGTATGCGGTGCAGAAAGGGATAACCAGGTTCTACATTGAGTTTTACGGTTGCAATACCTGCACCATCCTGGCCTCGGTTGTGCTGCTTTTCCATCAACAGGTACAACTTATTGAGGCCATACAAAACAGAACCATATTGTTGCTGGTAATAACTGAAAGGTTTGCGAAGGCGAATAAAGGCGAGGCCACATTCGTGTTTGATTTCGTCGCTCATGAAAATTTATAAGTTGCAAAGTTAAGCCATTGCAAAATAAAAATCCCGGCAGATTAGCCGGGATCAAAATTTATTTTGTTATGCCTTTAATTTAAAGTTTATAGTCCGCTGATAGTAAGCCCAACCTGGTAAGGTCTGATAGATGCACCGGCACCATCTTTTAAAAATGATGTAATTGAATAGGCACCAAAAACAGAAAAATGCCCGATACCAACCCTTGCAGTACCGGCTAAACGGGTAGTATTAAAATAAGTTTTTCTGCTTTCTTTTTCAGTGTAAGATAACAGTGTACTGCCACTTTTGTTTAACAGGTTTTTGCCTTTGGTATGTGCGTTCAGCATAGTCCCTACTTTTACGCCCAGCGCAAATTTCCAGCTTTTTGCTTCGTTGGATGGATCAGCCGTATACCTCAGTTCTATAGGTGCTTCTAGAAAAGAAGTGGCCAGTTTGTATTTCTTAAAATAGTTGGAAGAATCGAGATTTGAAAAAGGAAGCAATGTGCCTGTTGATAAAATACCTACACTTGTTTTCTTAAAAACAATATTGCTTGAACTAACGCCAATTCCAAAAGCAACGCTCCATCTTGGATCGGTTTTAAATGGCTTATTCAGCATTATATAAAAATTCAAACCACGGGAAAAACCCTTAATACGACTGCTGATACTATCGGGCGCTCCACGCCAGTGGTCGCTGCTAAGCTGTAGCATAATGTGATCTCCTGAACGGTCAATATCTACTTTACTCCAGTCTTTTTTTGGTTTTAATTGTGCAGAAGCTGCAGAAAAGGAAATAAGCACAATCAGTACAAATGCAAATTTTGTCATAGTGAAATCTTGAGTGGCAAAAATAATAGCCAGTAAGGTTAATGAAAGGTTAAATGAAATTAAAAAAATGCCCGAAATTAATCGGGCTTATTTTTGTATGTGGGCCCACCTGGGCTCGAACCAGGGACCACCTGATTATGAGTCAGGTGCTCTAACCCACTGAGCTATAGGCCCTGTTATTTTTGTGTAACGGATGGCAAAAGTAAGTAAAATAAGATAATTTTAAAGCCAAACAATTAAATTATGGCAAAAATAAAAAATCTTTTGTTTGATCTGGGAGGTGTTTTACTTAACATCGATTACAATAAAACAGCAGACGCTTTTAAAAATCTGGGCATACATCAATTTGATGAAATGTACTCACAGGCTGGGGCAAATAGTTTATTTGAGTCATTGGAAACCGGTAAAATTTCTGAAGCAGATTTTTATAAAAATATTTACCAGTATTGTTACCCATCTACAACACAGCACCAGCTTGAGACAGCCTGGAATGCTATTTTGTTAAACTTTAGAAAAGAAAGCCTTAATTACCTGGATCAACTACAAAGAAAATACTCACTATATTTATTAAGTAATACTAACAGTATACATTCAACTGCCTTTCATAAAATGTTTAATAAAGAAACAGGCAAACCAAATCTGGACGATTATTTTATAAAAGCCTATTACTCACACCATATTCAAATGCGTAAGCCTTATAAGGAAACATATCATTTTGTTGTGAATGATGCAGGTATTAATGCCAATGAAACGTTGTTTATTGATGACTCCATTGTTAATATTGAGGGAGCTAAAGAAGCAGGTTTGGAGGTATATCATTTATTGGCCGATCAAAGAATTGAAGACATTAACCTATAAAAAGAAAATTAAATCAACAGTTATTTGATTTCTTCAAAGTCAATGTAGTCGTCGCTTTTAGCGATTGGTTGCGCTGTAGCTTTGGTCGTATTGAAAGTAGTGTTTTGCTGGCGTTGTTCATTCATTTTTTCTTCCATCTTGGCACTCATATCCACAAATTGTTTTTTAACCTGTTTGGTTGTTTTTGCCACAGGAATAATTAAATCAAACACTAGTTTATATACCAGGTATAAAATAAAAAGTTCAAAAGCCAGTCTAAAGATATTCATATTGTAAAGGTATAAATCAATTAAAATTATTCTGTTAAAAATTATTAATTATTTTATAAAAATATAATGTGGCAGATGGCTTTCAATTTTGCGGGTAATTATTTGTTCACTATATTTGCATTGGAAAAAGATACAAATGAAGGGAACGAAAATCGTTCCCTTCTTCATTTTTTATGACTCAAGATACAAGCATACACGCCATAGAAGCACTGATAGCAAAATCGTTATCAGCAACAGAAGACATTTTTTTGGTATCTGTACGTATTAAGCCTACAAACAATATAAAAGTATTTTTAGATGCTGATACTGGTTTAAACATTGATAAATGTGTTAAGATCAACAGAGCAATGTATCGTACTATTGAGGAAGAAGGATGGTTTCCTGATGGAAATTTTTCCTTAGAAGTATCTAGTCCAGGTATTGATGAGCCATTAAAACTTATTCGCCAGTATATAAAAAATATTGGTAGAAATGTAGAAATAACGCTAATTGATGAAACTAAAAAGGAAGGGAAATTGTTAGCTGTTACACAAGAAACAATAACTATAGAGTACACAGAAGGTAAAAATAAAAAAGCGGTAACTTTAACGAAAGAAATCCCATTTGATAAGGTTAAACAAACAATAGTATCAATAGCATTTTAATTATTTAACAAAACACCCCTGCCGGCGGGATGTAAAAGTGAGGCTTGCAAGTTTATGGCACGTATTAATTTGATTGATTCCTTTCAGGAATTTAAAGAGGCTGAAAACATTGATCGTC
>JAYUBR010000666.1:0-1464 GCA_043740775.1 Ferruginibacter sp.
CCGAATCATGAAAATACTGTTCGTCTAAATTATTCAGGATGATATTTTTCCAGCGACCAATAATATGGAAGGGACCATCCAGGTCGCCAAGAATACTTCCGATAAGATAATTGCGTACCAGCAACAACTCTTCATCATCTATCAGTTCTTCCCGCAGTATTTCCATTTCTTTATGAATTTCCTGCACTGTTGCTTCGCAAACGTCTTTCCCGGCTTCTGTACTTATCAGTAAAGCTGTACTATCCTGGAAATGATTTTGCACGTAGCTGTGTATGCCATACGTGTACCCTTTATCTTCCCTGATATTGCTCATTAATCTTGAACCAAAAAAGCCACCAAAAACAGTATTGAGCACCATCATTTTCATAAAATCGGGATGGTGGCGGTTGGGGAAATCCCTTGCTATTCTGATAGCGCCCTGTACACCATCGGGATCATTTGACACACGGTATTTTTTTGTTACAGCAGGTGCAATTTTTTTAGTTACCAGTTGTCCGCCGGGCTTTAGAGAAAGGTTGCCAAACTGGCTGTTTAAAACTTCAAACAAATTGCCGGGCAATTTGCCGGCTACAAATATTACACAGTGTCCGTTTAAATAATATTGGTTAAAATGATCTTTGAGTTGTTTTGTTGTCAATGCATCATAATCCGCGGCTACAATGTATTTGCCATAGGGATGGTCTTCACCAAATACATACGCATCAATTAGGCGGTTGGCAACAAAATCGCATTTTTGCAGGTTGACAGATAGCTTTTGTTTGCTGTTTTGTTTGTAAATCGCCAGTTCATCTTCAGGAAAAATTGAATCAACAATCATTTCTTTTACAACCGGCAGCAATACCCCTAAATGTTTGGTTAGCGTATGCAGCGTTACAGAAGCGGTTTCATGCTTACAACTTCTGCTGCAATGAGCGCCATAATATTCAAAGTGTTCATTTAGTTCAAACGCTGTTTTTGTGGAAGTGCCGTTTTTTAACATATAGCTGGTGGCAGCGGCTACGGCATTATTTTTTTCAAAACTATTGCCCGCATAAAAAACCATTTCCATTTGCAATACGTCCTGTGCACCGGCGTTAATGGCATACACTTCAACACCATTGTCCAGTACCATTTTTTCGTATGGTTTCAGTTGAAGGTCAAACTCGATGGCATCTTTTATATAAGGCGGCGTTGTTCTGTTTAGCATGTAATGTGTATACTTTTCATGTTCCTGAAAAAAGGAACCTGAAATTTAGTTATTGGAATAATAATATAAAGTGCTGCAATTATTTTCATTAAAAATCGCGTTGCTTTCATTTAGTAATTCTTCTGTTGTTACGGCCTGGTACTTGTCCAGTTCTGTGTTGATGAGTTCTGCATCGCCGAGCAATTCGTACATGGCAAGGTTGGTAGCCCTGCTCATTACACTCATGTCTTCAAAAGCCAGACTACTTTCAGTTTTGTTTTTTACTTTCTGCAATTCTT
>JAYUBR010000667.1:0-1461 GCA_043740775.1 Ferruginibacter sp.
TCAACCAGCCACATTGCTTCCCGGTACATTGAATACATAAGGCGGTTG
Organism: Ferruginibacter sp.; assembly: GCA_043740775.1. GTDB lineage: Bacteria > Bacteroidota > Bacteroidia > Chitinophagales > Chitinophagaceae > Ferruginibacter. The sequence goes on from JAYUBR010000667.1 coordinate 49, forward strand.
GTAATAAATCCCCTTATATCTTTTTTTACCAGCGTAGGTTCCTTGCCCCAAAGATGAGAAAGCTGATATAAAAAATCTGCCTTTAAAGGGTCGCTTAATTCTCCGCAAATAATCTCCAAAAATCTGGTGGTATGAGAAGGCTCTGCCCAATGCAATCCAAAAAAACGACCGGGAAACTGCGTTAATTTTTGCAGGATGCTGATGGGAATGGCTGAGGTGTTGCTGGTTAAAATAGCATCATTGCTTATTACGGCTTCAATTTTACGATACACCGATTTTTTGATGTCGGTATTTTCAAGCGTACATTCAATTACCACTTTACAATCTTTCAGTAAATTATAATCTTCTGTAATCGTTAAATGTTGCAGGTAATGACCCGGCTCCTGCTCCACTAAACCATGTTCCTTCGAGCGTTGTAAGTGTGCCTCAATTCTTTCATCCGCATGTTGCAGGTCAATTAAAACAGGAGCAACAGCAATTACTTTATGGCCTGCCATTATCAAACAGGTAGTAATGCTGCAACCCATTAATCCAAGGCCAACAACGCCAATCTTTATTGTGGTTACATCAGTTATTGTATCCATTAGCTGCTATTTAATTATTTCAAAAATGTATTTTTAGTAAGTAGCCCGTCCACCGGAAAGATCAAATACAAAGCCGGTGGTAAAACTATTTTGTGGCGATACAATGTACAGGACAATACCTGCAACTTCATTGAGCGTACCACAACGTTTCATCGGAATTTTATCTGTCATGTATTTAACCTGTTCTTCGGGCAGCGCATCCACCAGTGACGTTTGTATTACAGCGGGTGCAAGTGCATTAACCGTTATTCCTGTTTCTGCATATTCTTTACCCTGTACTTTTGCCATCCCAATTACTGCAGCTTTTGAAGAAGAGTAGGCAAGCATGCCTGCATTGCCTTCTTTACCTGCAATAGAACTAACATGCAGTATGCGGCCGTAATTATTTTTCAACATCCATGGCAGTGTATATTTTGAGGTAAACCAGGAGCCCATAAAATTGACAGCAAAAACAAGCTGCAGGTTGCTGGTATCCACGTCATGACTTTTAATATTTGTTTCACCGGTAATGCCGGCACAATTCACCAGTATATCAATATGTCCAAAATAATCAGCTGCACGCTCAACCATTTTTTTTACCTGCTCTTCGGATGTAATATCAACAGGGAACAATTGGTATTTACCGGGCAACTGTTTGCCTGCTTTCTCAAGCGCATCCGGGTTTTTATCAACCAATGCAAGTTGAACACCCTTTGCTGATAGCTGCTGTGCTATTGTAAACCCCAAACCAGATGCTGCTCCTGTAATAATTGCTACCTGGTTATTAAATGTTGTATTCATTTTTCGGAAATTATAACTGCGTTATCATCATTAATACCAGCAATAATTT
>JAYUBR010000668.1:0-1461 GCA_043740775.1 Ferruginibacter sp.
TAATTTTTTAAAAAGCTACCTCGCTATTTTTACAATAGCTGCTATTTTCTTTTCTTCATGCAATGGAAATAATAGCGCAACAAATACCAGCACCACGGATAGTACCAGAGCAGTAACAACCGACGCGGCTAATAAACCAACGGAGCTTAAACCTATGGATCCAAAACCAACATGGGGAAAGAATATGACAGACCCCATGGCGGTGGTTATAGAAAAACTATCAAGCTATAAAGCACCGCCATTAACAGGCCTTACAGCGCAGGAAGCCCGTAAACAACCATCGCCTGCCGATGCCGCCATGGATGTAATAAAAGAGCATAACATAAATGTACCAGCAAGCAATGAAGATACAACGGGCAAAGATATTCCGGTAGCAGGCGGCCAGATTCACCTGCGCCTTTACACGCCTAAAACCGGTAAATCATCTTACCCGGTAATTGTTTATTATCATGGTGGTGGCTGGGTAATTGCAGATTTAAACACTTACAACGCATCTGCAGATGGTCTGGCAAACCAGGTAGATGCTATAGTGGTTTCTGTAGCATACAGGCAGGCACCGGAACATAAGTTTCCGATAGCTCACAATGATTGCTATGCAGCTTATGAGTGGGCGGTAAAAAATGCACCTTCAATAAAAGGCGATGCAAAGCGTATTGCCGTGGTTGGTGAAAGTGCCGGTGGAAATTTAGCAACAGCAGTAAGTATGATGGCAAGGGATAAAGGCATGCAGCTTCCTGTATACGAGGTATTGGTTTACCCCATTGCAGGATATGATTTTAATACTGCTTCTTACAAGGAAAGTGACAGTACCAAACCGTTAAGTGCCGGCTTAATGAAATGGTTTTTTAATAATTATTTAAACAGCGCTGCCGATGGAAAAAATCCTATGATATCTTTGGTAACGGCTAACCTTAAAGGTTTGCCGCCCACAACAATTATCGGCGCACAGTATGATCCGTTGAGAAGTGAAGGGGAAACGCTGTCAGACAATTTTAAAAAGGCGGGGGTGAAAATAAATTATAAACTTTACAACGGAACCACCCACGAGTTTTTTGGAATGGCGGCACTGTTGCCCGAGGCTAAGCAGGCCCAGGCTATGGCTGCTGCAGATTTAAAAGCTGCATTCAAATAAATAAAAAACATGGCTGTATGTGTTGCAATAATAATCCAAAGTTGAATAGGCTGATTGTGAAATCCCCGACTATTACAGTACTGGATATGAGACATGCTGTAAGCTACTGCCCGGGCGCAGTCTAAAGTACTGGAATCTGCGTTGCTAATGATAGAAGAACGCAGGAACTTACTGAATAAAATGGAAGCAGATGCTGCTAAAAAGGGCTTGTAAGTATGGCATCAGGTTAAGGTATAAAAAAAACGAGATGCAGGCCCATGTGGATACAATGAAAGAAGTATTGTATACTGCAAAAAACGGGTTAACAGTACCAATTAAATGCGCAGCAC
>JAYUBR010000669.1:0-1460 GCA_043740775.1 Ferruginibacter sp.
CCAATCATCGCAGTATGCTCCAAGAACCGATCGTCAGTCTCGGTATGACAAGCGGTTAATTTTAAAAATTGTAAAGGAAGTTGAAGAAGGGTTGCCCCGAAAAGAAGCCATTAGAATTTATGGGTTAGGTAAATCATCTATTAATGCGTGGATGAGAACGTATGGTTCACCAAATTATCAGCATCACCTCAAAAGAAAAAGTTACAGCAATCTTCAAAAGCGCACCATTGTTAGCGCTGTTGAGCAGGGCCGAATGAGTATAAGGGAAGCTCAGGTAGCTTACAAAATAAAGGACGCAAAAATCATTAGGGATTGGCTGAATCAATATAAATCAGAAAAGGTGGAGATTTGTATAGAAACAAAACCGCTGATGGGTAAAAACAAAAAAAAGCTTGATAAGGTACCAACCCCGGCTTTGCAAAAAGCATTGGAGGAAGCAGAGCTTAAAATAAAAGCGCTGAATACATTAATTGATGTAGCCGAAGAACAATTAAAAATTGATATCAGAAAAAAGTCTGGTGCCAGGCAGTCATAAAAATGAAACAGGATCATCCACGTACAGGGATGGTTGTGTTGTGCAGATTGTTTGGCAAAACAAGACACGCCTATTACGACGCATTATGGCGTAAAGAAAACAGCTTAGTCAAAGAAGATATTATTCTGCAGGAGGTGAATAATATCAGAAAGGATTTACCGGCATTGGGCACCCGTAAGCTTCATTATGTGTTGCAGCCCAGGCTTGCATCTCATAAGATCAGTATAGGCAGAGATTATCTCTTTGACCTACTAGCTGAGCACAAGCTTTTAATCCGCCGCAGGAAAAGAAAAATCATCACAACAGACTCACGCCACTGGATGCGCAAGTACAGTAACCTTATAAAAAACATATCAGTAAACAGACCCGAACAGATATGGGTCAGTGACATTACCTACATCCGCATGACCAACCAATGGGGATATTTAAGTTTGATTACAGATGCGTATTCCAGAAAAATTATGGGTTATAGCTTCCGCAATGATATGGCTGCAGAAGGATGTGTTGAAGCCTTACAAATGGCATTAAATAACAGAATATATAAGGAGCCTCTTATCCATCACTCAGACAGAGGCTCTCAATATTGTTCACATCAATATGTAGGTTTACTACTTCAAAATAATATTGCCATCAGTATGACAGAGAACGGTGATCCTTATGAAAATGCATTGGCAGAAAGAATGAATGGAATAATAAAAACAGAATTTAATCTCTATAACAGTCAGCTTGGTTTTGAACAAACCGGTAAGCTGATAAGTAAAAGTATTAATGCTTATAATAATCTAAGACCACATGCCAGTTGTGATTATATGACACCTGAAGAAACGCATTTAACATCAGGACAACTTAACAAAAGATGGAAGAATTATAATCAATACTATAATCATGAAAAAACAGCTGTATAGCAATTGCAGGATTAAAAATT
>JAYUBR010000670.1:0-15546 GCA_043740775.1 Ferruginibacter sp.
TTTCAATAAATTATTAAAAGATGCGGCCACTGCTGCATCATCATGCAGGTTAAATGTATAACCGAATTTTTTTGCAAATGCGGCAAACGGTTTTAGTTTTTCATCATCCGGTGTGGCATGTATCCTGTAAGGAAAAGGTACCGGTTCCTGGTTGATCTTTATCCTGCTGACATACTCTGCAATGGTTCTGTTGGCCAAAAGCATAAACTCTTCTACCAGCTTATGTGCATCTTTACTTTCCTTTATCACAATACCAATTGGCTTGCCCTTTTCATCTAATTGAAAGCGCACTTCCTGCGAAGAAAAGTTAATAGCTCCATTCTCAAATCTTTCATTGCGAAAAATCTTTGCCAGTTTGTCTAATAACAGAATTGCCTTATGATGTATGCCTTCTTTTGTTTCAATAATCGTTTGTACATCCTCATAGGTAAAGCGATGCTTACTGTGAATAATGGTTCGCCCGATCCATTTGTGTTTAATCTCTCCGCGGTTGGTAATCTGAAAAATTACCGAGAAAGTATATTTATCTTCATTGGGCCTCAGCGAGCAAAGTTCGTTGCTGATTTTTTCGGGAAGCATCGGGTTTACCCTATCTGGCAAATACACACTGGTGGCTCTTTCGTAAGCGCTCTTGTCTAAAATACTATCGGGTTTTACAAAATGACTTACATCCGCAATGTGTACTCCTATTTCATAATTTCCATTGTCTAAATTCCTGATAGAAATGGCATCATCAAAATCTTTGGCATCTTCCGGGTCGATGGTAAAAGTTAAAATATCCCTGTAATCTTTGCGCTTTTTTAATTCTTCCCTTGTAATGGTGTCGCTCAGTTTACCGGCTTCATCCAGCACTGCTTTTTCAAATACCAGTGGAAAACCAGTTTCAATTAAAATTTCTTTCATCGCCATATCATTCACATCTTCCGACTTCAATATGGTCACTACTTCGCCTTCAGGTTTTTTATCGGCCTTATCCCATTTTATCAGTTTGGCTACTACCCTTTCTCCGTCTGCCGCACCATTTAATTTCTCCATTGGAATGTAAAAATCAGGCATCGGCTTTTCTGTTGCCGCTTTAAAAAAAGCAACATTTTTATTCACAGAAATATTACCTATAAATGTGGCCTGGTTGCGTGTAACCACTTCCGTTACCTTACCTTCTGTGCGCCTGCCACGGCCACTGTCAGGGCTAATTTGTACCTTCACTGTATCGCCATGAAAACCCCGGCCAATATCATTGGGCCTCACCACAATATCTTTGTCCATACCTTCTACAATTACATAGGCCATTCCGCTTCTCGAAATATCCAGTTTACCTTTTACGGTAGTACTTTGCGATGATTTCTTTTTTGTTGTTTTTTCTTTATTCATAAATATTTTGCTGTTTCCTGTAACCTGAATCAGGCAGGAAAAATAGATTTTTTATTTTTTGTCCGGGCTTGTTAAACATTAGTCATCATCGTTGCGTCGCCCTCTTGTACGTAATCACAATGTGGATCTTTCATCATAGCGTAGGTAAGCTGTTGTTTTATAATGGGCATCATTATTTTAAAAACCATACCCCACATTTCTCAACTATACTGAAGCTATGCTGATATTGCAAAGGTAGGCAAACTATTGCTATATGAAATCTGACAATACACATTTACAAAATGCCTGATTATCTCCAATGCAAAAAATATATAGTACCAATATTTTGGTAACTTTATTTTAAACTTTTACATATGGACAATTACGATACAGTTACCGGGGCTTTAACCGGGCTAAAAGCAAAAGGTTACACTATGGATTTTAATATTGAATTCGACAAAATTATTTGCAGGGATAACAATTATTGTTTAAATCCACATGAGTTTGAAATTACCGAGGTATATCGTTTTGAAGGAGATACAGACCCTGGAGATGAAGAAGTAGTATATGCTGTAGAATCTAAAGACCGTAAAATGAAAGGTGTACTGACGAGTGCTTACGGCATGTACGCAGACAGTATTAGTAACGAGATGATACAAAAACTGGCAATACACAGATAAATCCAACATGAACCTGCAGGAAGAAATATTAAAGGAACATTCCAAAGAACAATGCAACAAAATAGTACAGTGGGTCGGCAAATCCCAACACCGTTTTGATGAGTTGTTTCAACTTTTTTTAAATGGCGGATACAGGGTAACCCAAAGGGCATCCTGGCCGGTAAGTTATTGTATAGAAGCACACCCGGCTTTCATCAAAAATAATTTTGCAAAACTACTCAATAATTTACACCAGCCCAATTTGCACAATGCCATTAAACGCAATACCATCCGGCTTTTGCAATATGTAGATATACCTGAAAAATTCCAGGGACAAGTGATGGACATTTGTTTTGGGTATGTAGAGTCGCCATCAGAAGCCGTTGCAATCAAAGCATTTTCATTAACGGTGCTGGGCAACCTTTCAAAACTATATCCTGAAATATTACCGGAAATAAAATTATTGATTGATGAACAGTTACCACACCAGACCTCCGCATTTATGAGCAGGGCAAAACAGTTTGTATAGTACAGATTTATTCACATATTCACAGGATTTCTTTTGCTTCAATGCTGAAAAGCAGCGTCTTTTTAATCAAATAAATTTTATTAATTAATGAAATCTGTCTTGTTTTTAACGGGAAGTTAAAAGCTTCCCAAAAGGCAGTCCAAAAGTTGACCTGGTGAGTTTCGGTAATGTTTATATTGGAAGCTCACTTCATTATATTACCTTTAATCCAAGTGGATAATAAATACTTTTAAATCAGCACAGTTATTTGCCCAATACCTTTATACCTCATTTTTAAACACCTCCTTTGCAAGCACAAAATATGGCTAAAAGAAAAAAAACTGATGAGATAATTATTGCTACTAAAGAACTTATTTTTCAAGATGAAGAAAAAGAAAAACTGGAAGCAGAATTAATTATTGCCAACAAAGAACTTGCATTTCAAAATGAAGAAAAAGAAAACCAGGCAGCAGAATTAATTATTGCTAACAAGGAACTTGCTTTTCAAAACGAAGAGAAAGAAAACCGGGCCGCTGAATTAATCATTGCTAACAAAGAACTTGCCTTTCAAAATGAAGAAAAAGAAAACCGGGCGGCTGAGTTAGTTGTTGCTAACAAAGAACTTGTATTTCAAGACGAAGAAAAAGAAAACCGGGCGGCTGAGTTATTTATTGCTAACAAAGAACTTGTATTTCAAAATCAAGAAAAAGAAAACCGGGCGGCTGAATTAATCATTGCTAACAACGAACTTGTATTTCAAAACGAAGAAAAAGAAAACCGGGCGGCTGAATTAATCATTGCCAATAAGGAACTCGCTTTTCAAAATGAAGAAAAAGAAAACCGGGCGGCTGAATTAATTATTGCAAACAAGGAACTTGCTTTTCAAAACGAAGAAAAAGAAAACCGGGCAGCAGAATTGATTATTGCCAACAAAGAACTTGCTTTTCAAAATGAAGAAAAAGAAAAAAGGGCTGAAGAGTTAATCATTGCCAACAGGGAACTTAAACATGCCGAAGATGACATTCGTAAACTCAATGATGAATTAGAGCAAAAAGTAAGAGAACGTACTGAACAACTGGAATCTGTTAACAAAGAACTGGGATCATTTTCCTATTCTGTATCACACGATTTACGGGCTCCAATCAGGGCCATTAATGGGTATTCAAGAATCCTGGTGGAAGATTATGGAGAAAAATTTGATGCGGATGGAACAAAAGTGCTGAATTCCATCATGCACAATTCAAAAAAAATGGGCGATCTCATTGATGATTTGCTGGCATTTTCTAAATTAGGAAGGAAGCATGTTACGGTTTCGGAAATTAATATGACTGCTCTTGTAAATTTGGTAAGAGAAGAATTATTATTTGAAGAGGGTGAGAACATTCCCGAATTTAATGTGACTGCTCTTCCTCCTGCCAAAGGAGATCAGTCGCTCATTAAACAGGTATGGATTAACCTGATTTCGAATTCTATTAAATATTCGAGGTATAAACCAAAAACCAATATAGAAATCGGGGCTTATCAAAAAGACAACCTGGTGGTTTATTATATAAAGGATAAAGGGGCGGGGTTTGATATGCAATACTATGATAAGCTTTTTGGGGTTTTTCAGCGTTTACACTCGCAGGAAGAATTTGAGGGAACAGGCATTGGCCTGGCAATTATACAAAAAATAGTGCACCGGCACAATGGAACAGTTTGGGCAGAATCAAAACTAAATGAAGGGACATGCTTTTATTTTAGCTTACCTACTATTAACTCTTAAATAAAAAAAATGAATTACGAGGACGTTGAAATTTTATTGGTTGAGGATAGCATTGACGATGCTACGCTCACCATTCGTGCACTTACAAAAAGCGGTTTTACAAACAGGCTTCATCATGTTAAAGACGGAGCAGAAGCGCTGGATTTTATTTATAGCAAAGGAATGTATACTTCGCGGAATAGCAAGGAACATCCTAAACTGATATTACTGGACCTTAAGATGCCAAAAGTAACAGGAATGCAGGTACTGGAAAAAATAAAATCTGATCCTGATCTTAAATCCATCCCCGTGGTAATACTTACTTCCTCTAAAGAAGACACTGACCTAAAAAAATGCTATGCCCTGGGCGCTAACAGCTATATTGTAAAACCTGTTGATAGCGATAATTTTTTTCTTGCAATTAAAGAGATTGGATTGTATTGGATGATATTAAGCGAGCCCCCGCATTAATGAAAAATATTTAAAAGCAAAAAGTAACCGCAATCCAACAGTTTAAAATAATGAAACCCAATCTTAAAATACTTATTCTTGAAGATAATCAGGATGATGTTGATTTACTTCATCGCGAATTAAAAAAATCCGGATTGAATTTTACCGCTGAAATTGTTCAGACACGTGCAGCATTTGAGCATGCGCTTCAACACTTTAATCCCGATTTAATATTATCCGATTATTCTCTTCCTTCATTTGATGCAGTTACAGCATTCCATATTAAGCAAAATAAATTTCCACACATTCCTTTTATTATTATTTCGGGTGTTATTGGAGAAGAAAATGCAGTTGAGCTTATAAAAAATGGTGTTACCGATTACACATCGAAGGATAAATTATTTACACTGTCCACAAAAATAAACCGGGCATTAAAAGATACAGAAGAAAGAAAAGAAAAAGAAAACATTGCAGAAAAATTAAAAATACAGGCAACAGCTTTAATCATTGCCAACAAAGAACTTGTATTTCAAAACCAGGAGAAAGAAAAACGGGCATCAGATTTAATTATTTTATCTGAAACTTTAAAAAATCAGAAAGAGGAATTAAGGATGGCAAATGAAGAACTTTATGAAAAAGCGCAGCTATTACAAATTCAGGAAGACAAGCTGATAAGTATAAATGATGATTTGCTGCGTTTAAATCAGCATCTTGAAAAACGGGTTTTGGCCAGAACCAGCGAACTGGAAAAATTAAATCATGAACTGAAAGATTTAAGTTTATCAAAGGATAAATTTCTATCCGTTATTTCTCATGATTTGCGCAACCCCTTAACTGCTTTGCTAATGGCATCAGATCAATTAAGCAGCAATACTGACAATCATATTTTTGAAGACATCCAGCCACTTGCGGGTATCATTCACCGCAACTCTCATAATATTCTGCAACAACTGAATGAGCTGGTTGACTGGGCAAAAAAGCAACGGGAGAAAACATCTTTAAATTCTGAGCGAATTCACCTGATTGAGGCAGTAAGCCAGAGTTTTGAATTGCTGGAAGCCAATGCTTCGCAAAAAAATATTATTTTGGAAAACAAAGTTGCCGAAGATATTTATGTAAAGGCCGATGCATTAATGCTACGTTCTGTTCTTCAAAACCTTATTACAAATGCCATTAAATTTAGTTTGCCTGGTGGGTTGGTAATAGTAGTTGCCCAATGGACAGATAAGCTGATAGAGGTTTGTATTGTTGATTCGGGTATAGGGATGGAAGGAGCTACCAAAGAAAATCTTTTCGTGAAACATAATACAGCTTCTATAGCTGGTACAAATAATGAAAAAGGTTCGGGACTTGGTTTAATACTTGTAAAAGATTTTGTTACCCAAAATGGGGGAACCCTCCGTGTTGAAAGCGAGCAAGGAAAAGGTACCTGCATTTTTTTTACTGTTCCCGAATATTAATATTCCACCTTACCTGAAAATACCCACCCAGCTATTGATAACGAACAAAACAATAAATATTCCTCCTATAACAATGGCGACATTCAGATTAATGAATGAAAAAATAAGTGTAAGCAAACCCAGTGCAACCAATATGATTGCTATTTTATTTTTGCCGGTATAAGCTGTAAAAGAAAGCGGGTATTGAATATTGCCCAAAGGTAAAGCCGTGGCCCAAAACGCAATGGCAGCAAGCATCAACGGTGGATATATTTTTCCGGGAATAATTACACAGGCAATACAAAATACCAACATTCCTAAAAGCAATGACCCTACAACGGTTATCGCAGTCCAACGTTCGGTAGTATCTATTGCATGCTTTCCATCTTTATGAAATAAAAGAAAAAAATTTGCCAGTGGATGTATCAGCCAGGTGATTAAAACAAATAACAGATAGAGCCCTATCAGTATAGCGCCAATAGTTTGCGTGGCATCATTGGATTGTAAAAGAGAAGTAAAAATCCGTACCGCAAAATACAGTCCCAGCGGAATAATCCACCTGGCTTGTTTGCCTTTATTGTTTATCCAGAAACTATACTGTAGTAACCATCTGTAAGGTGGTATCGCAGATTTCAACGCTTCCTTTAAACCACTACGTGCGTTAGTATTGTTGGGGTTAATCCTCAGCGCTTCCCGAAAGTGATTGGCTGAAATTTTACTTTTTCCTTTTTCCAGGTAATTCCACCCAACCGTTGAATGTGTAAATTCATTGTCCGGGTCCTGTGCCAGCGCATACTGCATGGTGGCAATAGCGGCATCGGTGCGTTTTAGTTTATTGAGTGCAACGCTGCGGGCATTTAAAGAGGTAATATTTTCCGGGTCAATTTTAAGTCCCTCATTGGCTTTTTGAAGTGCCTTTTCAAACTGTTTTTCTTCGATATATACAAGGGCAAGCAAACCATAACATTCACAAAACCAGGGGTTCAGTTGTATTGATTTTTGCAGGTGTTCAACAGCCAGTACATGGTTGTTTTTGCGGTAATATCCAAATGCGAGTAAATAATAATAATAGTGGTTGCCGGGATCGATAGCAATTGCACGAAGCGTGGTTTTTATCCCTTCCTCAAATTCTTTCTTATCAAAAAAACAACGGGCATACATTGACAATGCTTCATCATTATCCGGGTTCTGCTGTAAAGCATTTTTTAACTGGATGATGGCATCATTTACACGACCCTGTTTTAAAAGTAATCCGGCTCTTTCAATGTAAGGATCCATTTGTAAGTTATGAATTATGAGTTATGAATGAGTTGTGAATGGTGAGTTGTAATGAATGAGAATTATGAATAGATATTGCCATAAATTCCGACAGAAATTGTTGTGTATAAATTTTAGTGAATTATTTCAGGTGTCCAAGCCCGAAGCTCTTATAACTCATAATTCATAACTCATAACTCATAACTTACTTCCTGATCTTCAGGTACTTCAAAATATCATCATAAAGGCCCGACTCGTTGGAATACAAGGCGTAATTTCTTGCACTGGAAAACCATTCTGTTGTAGTGGGTTTATGTTGTTTTGCCGCAGCCAATAAATCCTTTGTCGTTAGTACCTGTATACTTCCTTTACTCATGGATTCCCTTAGCTTTTCTTCTACCGCGATATCAATCACTGCATTTAAATCAGCACCTGAATAATCTGCAGTAGCCGCAGCAATTTTTTTAACGTCAACTTCACCAACAGGTTTTGTTTGCAGCATGGTTTGTAACATATTTATCCTTGCCACTTCATCCGGCGGAGCCACAAATATAATACGGTCAAATCTTCCCGGTCTTCTGAAAGCCGCATCCACACTCCACGGAGCGTTGGTAGCCGCTAACACCAGCACACCTTCATTGTTGCTGGCAACGCCATCCAGTTCTGCCAAAAACTGGTTGATGACATGCCGCATGGCCGACTGTTTTAAATCACTTCTGCTTGCACCCATTGCATCTACTTCATCAAAAAATAATACGCATGGTGTATTGCGCCTGGCCAGTTCAAAAATTTCATGCAGGTTTTTCTCACTGTTGCCAATCCACATATCCAGGATATCGTGTAAACCGATATTAATAAATTTGGCATCAATTTCACCAGCGGTGGCTTTGGCAATAAATGTTTTACCACAACCGGGCGGACCATACAATAAAATACCGCCACCACTTTTTTTACCAAATGCTTTATAGAGCTCCGGGTTTTTTAATGGCTGAATAATCTTCATGGAAATTTCTTCCTTCACTTTTTCCATACCACCCACATCACTAAATCTGAGCAATGGTTTTTCCATCAGGTATTCTTCATCATCCCCAAAATCAAAATCATCACCAGCTATATCATTGGCCGAAGGCATACGTAAATGGCTGTCAATTTCTTCATCTGCAAAACCGGGGTTTAATGCCAGCACCTGCTGGTAATTGCTTTGTGCCTGTTCCATTGATTGTTCTTTAATCAGGCACTTAATGTATAGCACCTGGTCGGCTGTGGCAATATCATTTTGCATTTGCTCGTACACAATAATAGCCGCAGAATATTTTTGCTGGTAGTAATAACCAGCCGCCAGGCCAGACTGAGCTTTGGTATTACCATAGCTGCGCTGTAATACATCCTGGTACTGCTTTGTGGCATCTTCATATTTTTGTTCTGCCATCAGCATACCGGCCACCTGTAAACGCAACGGTACATTTTCGGGCGAAACTTCCAAGGCTTCCAGCAAATTTTTTATAATTTCATTAGTCATACATAGAAGTTATGTTAGAAGTAAAACAGAAAAAAGTTTTACTAATTATTAATTATCAATTATTAATTAATAATTATTAATACAGCATTCTTACCTTAATGGTATCCTTTACATTTCTCAACAATGCCAGTGCATTATTGCTTAAACTTTTATCTACATCCAGTACCACATATCCGATTGCATCATTGGTTTTTAAATATTGTCCCAGGATATTTATTTTATGTTTGGATAGTTGCGTATTTATTTCAGAAAGCACACCGGGCACATTTCTATGAATATGCAATATACGATGGGTTCCTTCCTGTGGTGGAAGGCTTAGCGCAGGGATTGTATGAGATCCAAAACTGATGCCTTTTTCCAGGTAATTAAATAATTTGCCACTTACATCATCACCAATATTTTGTTGTGCTTCCTGTGTACTTCCACCGATATGCGGTGTAAGTATTACATTGCTTAATCCTTGTAAAGGGCTGGTAAATTTATCGCCATTTTTCTCCGGTTCCCATGGAAAAACATCAATGGCTGCCCCACCCAATTGCCCTTCTGCCAGTGTTTTTGCCAATGCATCCAGGTCAACCACTTCGCCACGGGCATAATTAATCAATATACCTCCTTTTTTAAAAAATTTAAGGATGTTTTTGTTGATCAGGTTTTTTGTGCTGGCTGTTTCGGGAACGTGTAACGATACGATATCTGAAGCGGATACAAGTTCTTTTAAGGTTTTTTTAGCCTCTGCATTGCCCAGTGGCAGTTTTGTTTCAGCATCATAAAAAATTACTTTCATACCTAATCCTTCCGCAAGTACACTTAACTGGCTACCGATATTTCCGTAACCAATAATGCCCAGTGTTTTACCCCGCAACTCGTAACTGCCGGTTGCATCTTTGTTCCAGATGCCTTCATGCGCCGCCTTATTTTTATCAATAATTCTTCTAATCAGCATAATGGATGAACCTATTACCAGTTCTGCCACACTTCTTGTATTGCTGTATGGAGCATTAAAAACGGCAATACCATGTGCAGTTGCCGAAGCAAGATCAACCTGGTTAATGCCAATACAAAAACAGCCGATGGCCTGTAATTTCTCTGCTGCTTCTATTACTTTGGCTGTTAATTTTGTTTTACTGCGAATGCCCACCATGTGTACATTCTTTATTTCTTTTATTAATTGCTCTTCACTAAGTGCTCCATTTAGCTTGCGTACATTGGCATAGCCTTTATCATTAAAATATTTTACAGCCACATCACTTATATTCTCTAAAAAAAGAATATTAATTTTCTCTTTTGGATAACTTGTTAATTTTTTGTCTGCCATGAATTTTACTGCTTATTTTGCACAAATATATTCTATCTATTTCTTAATATTTTATGATACAATCAAAAAGATCCGTTATAGACGTTGTTACAAACAGTATTTATAGCATCGTTTACTGTGGAATTTTGTCCATGGCTTTGCTGATTGAGTCCTGTAATTCTGCCGCCCATAAAAACCTGCCTCCTGCCAAAGACAGCGTGGTATCCCTACTTTCACCCAAACCAATACCACTCTCTGATGCAGAGATGTTGCAGTTGTACAATGGTTGCAAGGAATGGTACGACCATGCTTTAAAATCAAGCGGCTTTAATGGTGGTATTGTAGTAGCAAAAAAAGGCAATATTATTTTTGAAGGCTACAATGGCAATGCTCATTTAAACCGCCATGATGCAATTGATTCAATCACTTCTTTTCACATTGCCTCTGTTTCAAAAACATTTACGGCCATGTCTGTTTTAAAATTGTGGCAGGACGGTAAATTAAATATTGATGATGAATACAGTAAATACTTTCCCACATTTAATTACCCTGGTGTAACAATCAGAAGTTTATTGAGCCATAGAAGCGGCCTGCCTAATTATTTATATTTTATGGAAACGCTGGGTTGGGATAAAAAAACACTTATAAAAAACCAGGATGTACTCGATTATTTAATTACCCGTAAAGCAGAACTGACTAATATAGCAACTCCAAATACTCACTTTACCTATTGCAATACCAATTATGCATTACTGGCTTTGCTGGTTGAAAAAACAAGCGGCACAAATTTTCCGAATTACCTGCAGCAAACATTTTTTATACCGCTGCAAATGAAGCACACCTTTCTTTTCAACAGCCTGGATACATCTAAAGTGAATCCCAGTTATGATTGGAGGGGCAGGCTTATTCCATTAAATTTTTTAGATGGTGTGTATGGAGATAAAAATATTTATACAACGCCCAGGGATTTATTAAAATGGGACAGGGCATTGACAGGCGGTAAAATATTTACACCGCAAACTTTGGAGCAGGCTTATGCGCCTTACAGCAATGAAAAACGAGGTGTAAAAAATTATGGTCTTGGATGGAGAATGAACATTTTTCCCAACGGCAAAAAAACAATTTATCACAATGGCTGGTGGCATGGCAGCAATGCAGCTTTCCTGCGCCTTTTACCCGATTCTGTCACCATAATTATTATCGGAAATAAATATAACCGCAATATTTATCATGCAAAGGAACTGGCAAATTTATTTGGCGATTACAATGGTGCAGGTTCCGAAGAAGACGAAACAGAAAATAGCAAAGTGAAGGAAATTCTGATGCCTGCAAGTACTGACAGCACACAAACTAAACAACTAGTTGTTGCACCTAAAAAGCACGTACATCAAAAACAAAAAGCCAGTGTTCGTAAGAAGCATAAAAAGCACCGGTAAAAAAATGTTGACTAATGCTACTCATAACTGAAACAACAAAAATGTTTTTTAAACAGAACTCCCAAAAAATAAATAACACAAAATAACCGAAGTAATAATTCCGATCAGATCGGCCAGCAGCATAACGCCTACTGCATAACGTGTATCCTTAACAGATACTGCTCCAAAATAAACCGCAATTACATAAAAAGTGGTATCAGAAGAACCCTGCAAAATACAGCTTAACCTTCCTGCAAAAGAATCAGGACCAAAGGTTTTCATGGTATCCAGCATCATGCCTCTTGCACCACTTCCACTCATTGGTTTTATCAGGGCTGTTGGCAAGCCATCCACAAAACGGGTATCCAGGCCTAAAGCGGCAACCATTGTTTTCATCCAGTTTATAATTACATCAAAGGTTCCGCTGGTGCGTAACATACTTATTGCTATCAGCATACCAACTATGTAAGGAATGATTCTTACTGCCGTTTCAAAACCTCCTTTTGCGCCCTCTACAAATGCATCAAATACATCTATCTTTTTATACACAGCCCCCAGCACAATTAAAAAGAAAATAAACAATACTATGCCGTTACTCAAAATACCTGAAAAGGCTTGTGCGTATGAAGCATCAAGTCTTTTTACATATACCACCAGCAAAGTGATGAGTATAGAAACCCCGCCCACCCAGGCAAGGATTACCGGTTGCAGTAAATTAATCTTTTGCTTAAAAGATACAATAAACATGGCCGCCATTGTTGCCACAAAAGTTGCAATCATACAGGGAATAAAAATATCGGTAGAATTATGTGCGCCTAAACCAGACCTGTATGCGATAATAGTAACTGGAATTAAAGTAAGTCCGGATGCATGCAACGCCAAAAACATAATCTGTGAGTTAGAGGCTACTGCTTTATTCGGATTCAATTCCTGCAGACTTTCCATTGCCTTTAAACCAAATGGTGTAGCCGCATTATCAAGGTTTAATAAATTGGCAGAAAAGTTCATCATCATGTGCCCGGTGGCAGGATGTCCTTTAGGTATATCCGGGAATATTTTCGAAAAAAAAGGCCAGATAATTCTTGACAGAAGCCTTACCCCGCCTGCCTTTTCAGCAATACTTAAAAAACCCATAAACAGGGCAAGTATCCCTATCAATGGTATTATGATATCAACAACAGCATTTTTTGCAGTCTCAATAATTCCATCTGCTTTACGTTCTAATTTTTTTTGAATGGAAAGAAATGTATACACTTTTATGGCAGGGTTTGCTGCCCTTACAATATTTACAGAATCAGTCTGCAGGTTATCTGTAAGTAGCACCGTAGCTGAAGTTGCTGAAGTAGTTTTATAGTATCCATACTCTTTTAAAAAATCAATATATTTTGGTGACAGATTCTGAGTAAGCGGCGACCCCAGCGAAACATAATAGATGCTGTCATACTTTTCAGAAGATTTTCCCACCACCATCTTCGTAAATATCTTTTCATCTCCATTAATCATTTTTACACCCGCAACTATTATTGCTATTATGATGAATGCCGACCATATTCTGCTTAATACCATGAGGATAATTAATAATTGATAATTGGTAGGTGCCTGTTGCTGGAGGTTCGTAATCATTTTTTCACTCTTCACTTTTGCAACATTCAACGCAGTCACAAAATAGCCTTTTATACTGAAACCTGTTATTTGAATGCAAACCTTACCTTTGCACCGCAAAAAAAGCTTTCAACATTCAGCTTCATCACAACAAACAACTATCATCTAACATCTATCAACTTTCAATAACATGGCTTTAAAGGCAGGTATCGTGGGATTACCCAATGTAGGAAAATCAACTTTATTTAATGCAGTAAGCAATAGTGCCAAGGCACAGGCAAGCAATTACCGTTTTTGTACCATTGAACCCAATACAGGGCTTGTTAATGTACCCGACCCAAGAATAGATAAACTGGCAGAACTGGTACAACCGCAACGTACGGTACCTACACAAATTGAAATTGTAGACATTGCCGGACTCGTTAGGGGCGCCAGTAAGGGCGAAGGCCTGGGCAACAAATTTTTGGCCAATATCCGCGAAGTAGATGCCATCATTCATGTGATCCGTTGTTTTGTAGATGAAAATATTTTAAGGGATGAAGGCCCCATTAATCCGCTGAGCGATAAAGAAATTATTGAAACAGAATTGCAGTTGAAAGACCTGGAGAGCGTTGAAAGAAAAATAGCCCGTACAGAAAAAATGCTCAAAACCGGTGATGCAAAACTAAAGCTGGAATATGATGTATTGCTGAGATGCAAAGATCATTTGAACAAAGGCAAAAGCATTATCTCCATGGGTTTAACAAAAGATGAAAAAGAAGCGATTGCTGAAAATTTTTTTTTGAGCGAGAAACCTGTTTTATATGTTGCCAATGTAGATGAAGCAAGTATGCACACCGGTAATAAATTTTCAGATGCATTGGTGGCTGCCGCAAAAGCAGAAAACTCAGAAGTGATTGTAATGACCAACGCCATCGAATCGCAGATTGCTGAGCTGGAAGATGGGGATGATAAAGCCATGTTTATGGAAGAATATAAAATGACAGAACCTGCATTGGACAGGCTGATTCATTCTACCTATAAATTACTAAACTTGTCCACCTATTTTACAGCGGGCGTGCAGGAAGTGCGGGCCTGGACGATACACCATGGCTGGAAAGCGCCACAGGCTGCAAGTGTTATCCATACTGATTTTGAAAAGGGTTTTATTAAAGCAGAAGTGATAGCTTACCAGGATTTTATTACCTATAAATCGGAAGCTGCGTGCAGGGAAAATGGCCGTTTAAGAATAGAAGGAAAAGAATACATAGTGCATGATGGTGATGTAATGCATTTCAGGTTTAATGTATAAAGACTACATTTTGTTCATTAAAAATAATTAAAAAAGGGCCTCATTTGATGAGGCCCTTTTTTAATTCGCTGATTTATTATTGCGGAAGTAATACCTGGTCTATTTTATGCAATACTCCATTTAAATAATTCTGGTCACTGGTTCCAACAGGGTCAGGAAGCAGTGGTGAAGCATTGATAATAATGTTTGCGGCAGTTGCATTGCCTACTCCTTTAACAGTAGCAGAAGTTACAAACGGAACACCAAATACAGCAGTTAACCCAATACCGGGATGGGTAGCTATCGCACCATTTAACAGCGTGGGATAATAGGTGGTGGTTGTAGGAAAATTATTGGTGTATGCCCTGTTTCCAAAAATATGGTATACCACAATTCCCTTAACAGTTTGTGCGGTTAAAACTCCAAACAACGCCGGGTTTTTAAAAACATCCGGTGTAGATGCGATTGCAGTTGCCTTGCCTATTGCAATAGGTGGTGCATTCATCGCCGCAAGTGCAGCCGCAGCTGTGGGGGTCATTCCTGCGCCAATATAAGCAGCAGTTAATTGCCGTATAACCAATGGCAGTAAACCCTTGTAAACAGCACCGGTCATCGTTGCTTTAAAAGCTGCATCTGTTGGTGCAAATACAGTAAGATTAGCGCCAATATTTAATAAAGCCCCCTGCAAAGTGCCAGGTGCAGCGGTGCCACTGTCTGCACGGTTGATGGCTGCTTTTAAATAAGTCAACGCAGTGTCGGTACTGATTCTGTTCCACAAAAACTTTTGTGGTGGTGTAACAACAAGGGCCGTATGATGTATCACACCATTTGCTGCAAGCATATCTACTGCAGTTAACGGAATATTATTCAGCCAGGCACCGTTGCGTGTGGTAGGAAAAGTAGTTAACCTTAGTAAGGCACTTACAGAAGGCGCCGGATTTAAAATAGTTGGGTATTGTAAATTTGGAAAGGTAGCCGGAATGTTTGCTGAAAGCAATGACTGCGAAGTGATATTATAGCTAACAATAGCTGCAGCAGT
>JAYUBR010000671.1:0-5052 GCA_043740775.1 Ferruginibacter sp.
GTTTTTTTAAGTGAGATACCTGAACTTTTTAAACAAAATATTTTACCCATTGATGTGGCCATTGTACACGTATCGCCACCAGATATGCATGGCTACTGCTCATTGGGTGTATCAGTGGATATTGCCCGCAGCGCCGTAAACACCGCTAAAATTTTAATTGCGCAGGTAAACCCCCATGCTCCCAGAACACATGGTGACGGGCTGGTACACAGCAGCCGTTTTGCTGCCATGGTATATTGTGAAGATGCGATGCACCAGGCAAACTTTGCTGAAAAAGTTGGCGAAAACGAACGTATAATTGGCAAAATTGTAGCCGAAATGATTGACGATAAATGTACCCTCCAAATGGGCATTGGCGCTATTCCGGATGCGGTACTTTGTTGCCTTACGAACCATAAAAACCTCGGTGTGCATACTGAAATGTGTAGCGATGGTATTATTGATCTGGTAGAAAAAGATGTGATTAACAATAAATTTAAAAAAATACATCCCAACAAATCTGTATCGTCTTTTGCCTTAGGTTCAACAAAATTATATTCTTACATCAACGATAATCCGGCCTTTGCATTTTTAGATATTGACTATGTAAACGATCCGCATGTTATTCGCCGCAACGATAAAATGATCTCCATTAACAGCGCTATTGAAATTGATATTACCGGCCAGGCCTGTGCAGATTCAATCGGCACTTACCAGTTTTCGGGGGTAGGGGGACAAATGGATTTTATGCGGGGTGCTGCATTAAGTACCGGTGGTAAACCTATCATAGCAATCCCTTCAAGAACCATAAAAGGAGTACCACGGATTGTACCTACGCTAAAACCCGGCGCTGGCGTAGTTACCACAAGGGCGCACATGCACTACGTTGTAACAGAATATGGAGTAGCTTACCTGTTTGGAAAAAACCTTCGCCAGCGGGCAAAGGCCCTGATCAATATTGCACATCCGGATGACAGGGAAATGCTTGAAAAATCCTGCTTTGAAAGATTTAAAATATTTTAAGTAAGTGATTGCCTGGAAAGTTTTACAGGAAAATTATATTCTTTTTACAGAATATTTTAATAATAAAAGATAGTATTTTTTAAACGATGGCCCCCCGGTTTAAAACCGTTTTCTTATAAAATATACTAAGGATGATTAGTTTACATAGAAACCTGTAACCCAACCATTTAAAATATTTTTAACCCAATATTTATTTTACTGTTGCCTGGCGGGGAATAATAAAATTAATAAGGTCATCCAACATAACCCCGGCACGGGTGCAGGCATCATCAATATCTTCTCTTGACACATTGGCCGCAAAAGATTTTTCTTTCAATCTTTTTTTTACTCCTTTTAAATCCATGCCCTCATAATTGTTGGGACGCATCAGCGCGTACGCATTTATTAAACCACTCAGTTCATCAAACGCGTACAACATTTTATCCATGCGGGTAACAGGTTCTACGCCAAAATGCAAAGGCCCGTGGCTTGCGATAGCACGAATTATTTCGGGATCAATATTGCTGGTTTCCAGCTCTTCTATTATTTTTTTACAATGCTGACCGGGCCATTGATCCCAGTCTGCATCATGAAGCAGCCC
The DNA here is from genome assembly GCA_043740775.1 of Ferruginibacter sp. Lineage (GTDB taxonomy): Bacteria > Bacteroidota > Bacteroidia > Chitinophagales > Chitinophagaceae > Ferruginibacter. The sequence goes on from JAYUBR010000671.1 coordinate 1,583, forward strand.
GGCTAGCTCCCATCTCCATTGAGCCGCTTCATCAATATTTTCTTTTTCAACGGCCCAGCATTTCATCAAATGCGCTACCTGTTTCATGTGCAGTTGCAAACGTGGATTTAAAACCCAGGAAGAAAATAATTCTTCCGCATCCTGTCTTGATAAAACATTGCCTGCATTGGCAGGGTTTCCAAAAGTATTTCTGTTAAGCTGTAATGACATATCAATCAATTTTATCAAAAATAAGCTAATTGAAATTATTTAAAAATAGCTGGTTGACCAATATTACCAGGATTGGCCGGCCTTTGGTAAACGATAATTATTTGCTTCGCCTTATAAATGTTTATTACCCTTTAAAGCAATTTGGTTATTAATTAATTTATCTTTGTTCAGTTACCTTTAATAATTTCAACATGAAAAAAATAGATGGAGAAATATGGAAAGTGCTTGGTTTTCACAAGGGCGCTTTTGGCAAACGTTATGCTATTTCAAACCAGGGCAGGCTGGTTTGTTTTAACAAAGATCCCAACGATGGCTTGCAATTGAAAGGATCGTTGCAGGAGGGTTATCCCATCTGGCGTTTTACAAAAAAGAAAAAAAACGGTGACATTGTTTACCGTGGTATTTTATTGCATCGTTTGGTGGCGCAGCACTTTTTGTCCGCCCCCCAAAAAGGCCAGGATATTGTTATTCATTTAAACTACAAAAAAGGGGATAACCGTTTTTCCAATCTAGAATGGGTAAGCATTGCCGAAGCATCGGCTCATGCGCAAAGCAGCCCGTTTGTAATAAAAGCCAGGAAAACTTCCAGGAAAACCGGTATCGGTGGCAACACAAAACTAACCCTTGAAAACGTAAAAGTTATAAAAAAACAATTAGCAAAAGGTACCACTTTAAAAGTGCTTGCTTTAAAATATGAAGTAAGCGATATGCAGATTCACCGGATAAAAACCGGTGAAAACTGGGGCGATGTAAAATAGGTTCCTCTCAGTAATGCTTCAGTAATTTCCATATATCTATCCAAAAAGTACCTGCTATCGCCACTACAATACAAGTAGTTAACATGGGCAACGACAATGCATTTAACCTGAATAAATTGCCTACCCAAGGAATAAAAAGTGTTGCTGCAATAAACAACAGCGTAACAACAATTATTAGTGGTACCAGGTTATTTTTATACCGTAGCGTTGTAAACACAGTATACTTAAAAGAACGGTTTACCAGTGTTAAAAAAATATTGCTGAATAAAAGTGTTATAAAAATTATTGTACGGATAGTGGCATCGTTGTTTCCCTGCTGCATATAATACCAGCCAATACCCAGGCAACCTGCAGTAATAATAATACCCTGAACGATGCTCATCGTTAATTGTTTAAGTGATAAAAAACCGGCGCCTGTTTTTTTCGGCAAACGTTGCATTGTTCCGGGTTCCATCGGTTCGTTTTCATAAATGATTGAACAGGTAGGACCCATTATAAGCTCCAGAAAAATAACATGCAACGGCGAAAAAATATCGCTAAACTTCCACATCAGCAATAGCGGCATGGTTACTATTAAGATGATGGGAATATGGATGGACACGATGTACTGAATGGCTTTTTTAAGATTGTCATAAATCTTTCTGCCCAATGCCACTGCATCAGTCATGTGAGCAAGATCATCATCTGTAAGAATTAATGAAGCTGCGCTTTTTGCCACTTCGCTTCCACGCAACCCCATTGCAATGCCTATGTGTGCAGCCTTTAATGCAGGGGCATCGTTTACTCCATCACCCGTCATAGCCACCACTTCTCCGTTTGCTTTCAATGCATTGATTACTTTTAATTTTGCTTCCGGAAACATCCTTGCAAAAATGTTTCCCTCCTTTACTTTTTCTTGTAATGCTTCGGGACTTAAGTTCATCACTTCATCCCCTGTAAGCATTTTGCCAACATGGTTTAATCCAATCTGCCCTGCTATTGCCAATGCAGTTTCGGCATAATCGCCGGTGATCATTTTTACTGCAATACCCGCCTCCCCAAATGTTTTAATTGTTTGTGTAATATTTTCTTTTGGAGGATCCTGGAATACCACCAGACCCAAAAATTCAAATTCAAAGTCCTGCTGTGCGGCCGGCCATTTTTCATCTTTCCACCTTCCTTTGCCAACTCCTAAAATACGGTAACCTGATTTGGCATACCCCAGCGACTGCGCTTCAATTTGTTTTAATGCGGATGGCGAAAGATTACTTTGCCGCAGGATAGCTTCCGGCGCACCTTTGACCGCTATGACAATATTTCCATTTTCGTTTTTAAAAATATGCGTCATCATGGGTGGTTTGCCGCCGATAGGATATTCATGCACCTGAGTAAATTGTTTGCGCTGGCCGATGGCCACGGTTTTTTCATACAAAGCATGAATGGCTTTTTCCATCGGGTCAAACGGATTTGTTTCGCTGCTCCACATGGCATATTCAAGTAAAGCTGATGGTAAAGCAGTTGTATTATTTACTGCCACCGAAACATTTTTTTCAGCATCATACAAAAATTCGATGCTCATTTTATTTTGAGTGAGCGTGCCGGTTTTATCTGTACATATAACAGTGGCCGAGCCCAGTGTTTCAACATACTGCGGCTGTTTTACAATAATGTTATTGCGTAATAAACGAAAAGCACCCAGTGCCTGAAAAGTACTGAAGGCAACAGGGATTTCTTCCGGAAGAATACTCATGGCGAGCGTAAGGCCCTGCAAAAATGATTTAACCAGGTTGCCGGACTGATAATAATTAAATCCCACAACAATTAAAAAAGCGATGGCGCCGATCCAAACCATATTGCGTACAAAAGAACGTACCTGGTTTTGCAGCGGTGTTTTTACAACAGTAATTTCTTTTAGTGACAAACCGATTTCGCCAAACCTGGTTTTTAAACCAACCGCAGATACTTTTATTGTTGCGCTGCCGCTGGTTACCAACGTTCCCCTGTATACGCAATCGGTATCGCCAGCTGTTTTTATTACTGCGAATGATTCCCCGGTTAAGACAGATTCATTCACTGAAAAATCATTTGCCGCTGCAATTATCCCATCTGCTGCAATTACTTCACCTTCCTCCAGCAGCAGCAAGTCGCCAGTTACAATTTCTTCAGCAGGTATTTGTATAGTAGCACTGTTGCGGATTACGTTTGCACTTGATGCGGATAATTTTTTTAACACCAGTACCGCGTTTTTACTTCTGTATTCCTGAAAAAGAGAAATGCCGGCAACAATAAAAATAGATACCAGCATGATGATCCCTTCGTTGTACTGGCTCACTGCAAAATAAATGATGCAGGCAGCAAGCAGTATGATAAACATTGGCTCCAGCACCACTTCTTTCAGCACATTCAAAAACAGCCTGTCTTCCTGCATTTCAATTGTATTGGCCCCGTACTGCGCCCTGCTTGCTTTTACGGCTGCTTCAGTTAGTCCAGTTCCGTTTACTGAAATGTCCATACTAAATAATT
>JAYUBR010000672.1:0-5037 GCA_043740775.1 Ferruginibacter sp.
GTCTGTACCAATAAGTCCTGATAGGGCGGCACCTGCCACGCTGTAAGAGGAATCGCTTACATATTTTGTAAACAATGGCTGGTACTTGCTGTAGCCTGTTGCAGCCAAAAAACTTAATGCGGCAGCTTTTGTTTTATTATCTGTTTCGGTAGCTGCAATTGTCTCTATGCTTTTAATAATGGCATCATCACTGGCAAATTTAGATTCCATTAAACTTTCAATTGTTTGCCTTCTTAAACCAGCATATTTATCAGTTAATCCCAGTGCTGATTCTTTCAATCCTTTAACAGTAAAATAATCCAATGCTTCTTTTCTATCTAAATAATTAGCTGCATACTTAAACTGGTGAATGAAATTTGCGGTTGTTTTATTGTCTGTTTTTTCACATAAGGTTGCCTTGCCGGCATCCACATTCACAAGGTCGGGGCGTTGTGTATAATCGAAAGTAAAAGTGTCAATGCTGTTTTGTATCCATACTTTGTTTTTAATTTTATTGGCACCCGTGTAAATATCAATGGCAATGGGCAAGCGAAATATTTTATCTGCCTGTATTTGCTTAACAATTACCTGCACTTTTCCATTGGCATCATCATAAGCATAATCGATTTTTAACTTAGGATGCCCGCTGCCATAATACCATTGGTTCCAGAACCAGTTTAAATCTTCACCGGTGGTTTCTTCAAAGGCCAGGCGCAGTTGATCTGCTTCACCAGTTTTAAATTTGTTGGTACTTAAATAATTATTCAACGATTTAAAAAAGGCATCATCGCCCACATAGTTGCGCAGCATGTGGAGTATGCGTCCACCTTTATTATAACTCACCGCATCAAACATGTCTTCTTTATCGGCGTAGTTAAAACGCACTAAATCTTTATGCTCGCTGTTGCTTAACAGGTAGCCCTGCATGTCTTCCAGGTTGTGTTCATCCGCATGGTCTTTACCATATTGATGTTCATCCCAAAGGTATTCGCTATAGTTGGCAAAGCTTTCATTTACCGTAAGATTGCTCCAGCTTTCTGCGGTAACCAAATCCCCAAACCAATGGTGAAACAATTCGTGTGCAATAGTTTCTTCCCAACTGTTGCCATCGGTTAATTGCCTTGCATTTTGATAGGCACTTTCCTGGTGAAGCGTAGCCGTAGTGTTTTCCATTGCACCGCTCACATAATCCCTTCCAACAATCTGGTCGTATTTAGGCCACTGATAGGGGACGCCCAATATTTTTTCATAAAAGGCGATCATCGCAGGGGTATGTCCAAATATTTTTCTTGCAACCGGTTCGTATTTTTTTTCTACATAATAATCTACCGCCATTGCTTTGTACTTATCTTTTACAATGGCAAAATCACCCACACCCATAAAAAATAAATAAGGGGCATGCGGCAGCTCCATCTTCCAGTAATCTGTACGGGTGCCATCCCTATTCTTTTGCTGACTGATCAGTAAGCCATTGCTTAAGGTTACATATTCTGCCGGAACGGTCATATATATTTCTTCTGTACTTTTTTGATTGGGTTTGTCAATGGTTGGCATCCATACACTGTTTGATTCAGTTTCGCCTTGTGTCCATATTTGTGTGGGCTTGTTTTTATCTTCCCCGGTTGGGTTAATAAAATACAATCCTTTAGATTCGGTAATCGCTGAGCTCCCTGTTGCTTTCAGGTCGTTGGGCCTGGAGATGTAATTGATGTACAGGGTATATTTTTCTTTAGCTGCATACCTTTTATCGAGTGTAATAAATAGTTGCGCACTATCATATTTATATTTTAAGGGTAGTATAGTATTGCCTTTTGCAATGCCCACTTCTTTAATGTCCATTCCCTTTGCATCCAGCGTTAGCGTATCGGTTGCATAAAAATGTGGCTGCAGCGTAAGCCATTCTTTACCATACATCCATGCTTTACTATAATCAAACTTTACCTGTAGTTTGGTATGCACCAGTTCGTTTGTTTTTGGATAACTGCTTCTCCATAGTTTTTCAGCGGTGGGCACATTATCCCCGGCATGTTGCGCCTCTGTGTTATTGATGGCTGAAAACAAGAAAATAAAAAATAGAAAATACTTCATAATATAATTTTATCAGCGGCAAAAATAGCCTTACTGTTGTTAACCTAAAACGAATTTTTAATAATTGATAAACGATGAGTATAATAATAAGTATTTTTGTAATCAAAGCATCACAAGCATGAAGTATTTACGAAGGTTTCTTTTTTTTACCTGCCTCTTTTTTTCCTTTAGCACACAAGCACAGCAAAATCATTTCATTTATATTCAGGCTGATAATAAACAACCTTTTTATGTAAAGCTTGATAAAAAGATTCTCAGTTCTTCTGTTTCGGGCTACCTGGTAGTAGCTAAATTAAAAACAGGGGAATACGATTTTGTGATTGGATTTCCGCAAAATGAATGGCCCGAACAAACTATCCATTGTAGGGTGGATGATAAAGACCTTGGTTACCTGTTAAAAAACTTTGGAGATAAGGGATGGGGATTTTTTAATCTTCAAACCTTGGCTATTTTAATGGCAGACAGTAAAGCCGATAAGAAAGCCGATGTAGCGGCAAATATCAAAGATGTAAGGGACGATGCATTCTCCAATATGCTTTCTACTGTAGTAAATGATCCAACCATTAAACAAAAAGACCCGGTAAAGGAAGAAGTAAAAAAAGTGATACCTGAACCGGTAAAGACAGTGCTGGTGACTGTTTTGCAACCAGTAAAGGAACCAGTAAAAAAAGCGAATGCGGATACCGCAAAAGCAATTGCGGTAACTGTTTCTGAGCCTGCAAAGGAAGAAATAAAGAAAGTGAATCCTCATACGGCAAAGACAGTTGCTGCTGTTGTGGCAGAACCTGTTAAAGAAGCCGTAAAAAAAGAAATTCCTGAACCAGAGAAGACAGTTCCGGTAGCCCTTTCAGAACCAGTTAAAGAAGCAATAAAAAAAACTGAGCCTGTAAAGCCAGTGCCGGTTTCAGATACGGTAAAAGATAAACCCATAGTTGCAACAGCAGTGGAGACGGAAGAGCGGAGGGGAGGTATTGCAAAAAAATTCAGTAGCAAAACAGATTCAGCCATTGTAATGCTCTACTTAGATTCCTTATCTGGCAATAAAGAACCGGTAAGTGTTATAATTGCTATAGAAAAAATAAATACCGATTCTGCTGTAATTAAATGTACAAAAGAAACAAAACCGGCTGAAAGTGTAAACCCTGCTACAATAAAGCAGTCGGCTGCGCACAAAGACAATAATGTTAAGAAGGATAATAAAGTTAAAGAGGTCACAGTGCCGGATCAAAATACTGTTGTGAAAGAAAACAAGGCAGACAGCTTGTTGCAGCCGATAATTGTTGCGAGTCCCATTACTAATTCTGATTGTAAAAATTTTGCTACGGAGGATGATTTTTTAAAGATCCGGAAAAAAATGGCAGCTGCAAGCAATGAGGAAATGATGATCACTACTGCAAAAAAAATGTTTAAGTCAAAATGTTTTACAACCGGACAGGTAAAAAATTTAGGAGCGCTTTTTTTAAAAGATGCTGACCGTTATAGTTTTTATGATGCGGCTTACCCTTTTGTATCCGATTCTCAAAATTTTGCAACCCTTGAAAGTCAGTTAACCGATGGCTATTACATCAATCGCTTTAAGGTAATGATAAGGCATTAATAACTGTATCTACAATCTTAACTAATGTCACGCTATTTTATAGAAGTTGCTTACAAAGGCACACGATATTCCGGATTTCAGATACAGCAGAACGCCAATTCTGTTCAGGCTGAAATTGAAAAAGCACTTAAAATATTTTTTAAACAAGCAATCAGTTTAACCTGCTCCTCACGCACGGATGCCGGTGTACACGCATTAAGTAATTATTTCCATTTTGATGCAGGGGGGCTACCTGAGCAAGTAATATTAAATGAGGTCATTTATAATTTAAATTCAATTTTGCCAGACGATATTGTTGTAAAAAGAATATTTGAAGTTACCTCTACCGCCCATAGCCGTTTTGATGCAGTCAGCAGGGCTTATGAATATGCTATATACCAAACCAAAGACCCTTTTGTTGCTGAAAGGGCATATTACTATCCCTATAAATTAGATATCATTAAATTACAGGAAGCAGCCAGCATTTTGACCAGCTATCATGATTTTACTTCTTTCTCAAAAAAAAATACCCAGGTTAAAACTTTCAATTGTAACATTCTAAAAAGTGAATGGACGGTACAAAATAACCTTACTATTTATAATGTAGCAGCCAACCGTTTTTTGAGAGGGATGGTACGTGGCCTTGTAGGAACGATGTTAAAAGTAGGGACCAGCAAAATTTCTATTGCTGATTTCCGTACCATTATTGAAAGTAAAGATTGCACTAAGGCAGATTTTTCGGTTCCCCCGCAGGGGCTCTTTCTTTTATCAGTGCAGTATAAATTTTAATTACAGCCTACAGTTCCACCAATTTAAGCAGCTATATTTCTATTGGCCAAACTTTTTGGGTGATACATTTGTGGTTTTTGTTTATGCTTGTTTTGATATGATTTGTGCGTTTCCGGCCACAACCCTTTGTTAATTCCATGTTTTTTGAAATCCTTCTTTATATTTTCTTAAAAAAATGATTTCTTTAAACGCAGTATAGGCAAGCATTTTCTGATAAAAGGCTCCTTTTTTTACTTTATTCTTCTAAAAAAGTTTGATGGTAATCTATATGCTGTTATCTTTGCCGTCCGCAAATAAAAAATGCGAAAGCTCTTTTATAAAATAGCTCATTTTAATAGTAAGTTTTGAAAGAAAATATATTCAAATTCTTCTAAAAAAAATTGGTTGATAATCTGAAAGTTTATACCTTTGCATTCCGAATAAAAAACGGACAAGTTCATTTAAATATTTCGTCTTAATTAATTCATTCTCAATCATTTAAAACAATAGTTTTTCCTGAAAAAGCTGAATTAGATTAGGCTAATAAAAAATAGGGAGTTACTTTTGCAGCCCGCTAAAAAAGCGTGGGAATAAAAAAGTTAATTTAAAAGTTCTTTGAAAGATTG
>JAYUBR010000673.1:0-1451 GCA_043740775.1 Ferruginibacter sp.
CATAATTCCGTACACCCTCCCAAAAAGTTTGTTTGTCTTTTACTAACTGATCCCAGCTATATTTAAAAGGTTCTGACTTTACTAACCAATATGGCATAATAATATTTTTAAAAACTGTGAAATAAATTCCCCGTTTGCAAACATAATCATCATGATTTATTAATAAATAAAATAAATGTTTACAAACTAAACTATTTTAAATCCAGGCGCTATCTTCTGTCGTAGTTGTAAAAGATTGATTATAAAATTCAATTTTTTTTTTCACAACAAAATTAAATTCGTTATGCCAACAAAAAATTCATCCGAAAGAGAACTTATGGAAGTGGCAGAAGCAAACATTAAAAATTTATCCAGAAGAAATTTTCTGGGATACATTGGAGGTGCTTCTGCGTTGCTTATGACAGCCGCTGCCTGTAAAAAAACCGATACCCCTTCCAGCAACAGCGGAGTTGACCTGGGAAAAGGAGACGTAGGTATTTTAAACTATGCTTATTCACTGGAACAGATTGAAGCCGCTTTTTACACTAAGGTTTTTGAATCTCCTTATTCAGGCATTACTGCATCAGAAAGTGCGTTATTAGGTGATATCAGGGATCATGAAGTGGCACACAGAGAGTTCTTTAAAGCTGCATTGGCTACAGGCGCTATAGTTGCTTTGGAATTGGATTTTTCTTCCATCAATTTCAGCAGCAGGGATAGTGTTTTAGGCACTGCCAAAGCATTTGAAGACCTTGGTGTATCTGCATATAATGGTGCAGGTAAACTGATAACAAGCCCTGACTATTTGTTGTTGGCAGGAAAAATTGTTTCAGTAGAAGCAAGACACGCCGCATACATCAGAGATCTTATTATGCCAGGATCTTTTGCAGATGGACTGGATGCCAATGCACTTGACAAGAGCCGTTCGCCCGGCGAAGTTTTTGCCATCGCCGGCACTTATGTAAAAACAAAAATAAACTACAGCAATTTACCAACCTCTTAAATTTATTGTATGAAAATAGAAAATATAATCAACGAAATTGAAAGCGTTGATCCTGAAATATATCAAAGACTTGATGGCAGAAGAAGCGCCATGAAAAGCTTTGCAAAATTCTCTGGAAAAGTAGCTTTGGCATCATTACCAATTGCCTTTGGAACAATGCTGAACAAAGCATATGGCAGTCCTACCGGTCCAAAAGACGCTATTACTGATGTGCTCAATTTTGCGTTAACACTTGAATACATTGAGTCAGAATTTTATAAAGCAGGTTATGCTGCTGCAACGGGTGGTACGTTGGCCATACCAACAGGTGCGCCCATGAACGCGATTAAGACAATCCGTGATCATGAAATAGCGCACGTTAACTTTTTAAAAACTGCTATAACATCGTTGGGTGCAACCCCGGTTGCCTTTACTGCAGCATCTTTTGATTTTACTGCTAAAGGAAACTTTGCAAATGTGTTTACTGACT
>JAYUBR010000674.1:0-1451 GCA_043740775.1 Ferruginibacter sp.
ATAACTGAGCTAATAAAGCTGCCTAAAATAAAAGAGGTGAGAGGTCGTGGCTTAATGATAGGAATAGAATTGCCCGAAGAATTAAACCAGGTAAAAAAGAATTTATTATTCAAACATAAAATATTTACCGGCGAAGCAAAGCCGAATGTGATAAGATTATTACCTGCTTTAAATATTACAAAGATAGAAGCGGATATCTTTTTAGAAGCGTTTAAAGCAGAGTTAGCATAACCCCGTCAGTCGTTGCAAACGCTGCCGGCGGTTAGTATTTAAAAAGATTAATCGTAGATTATAAAAAGCCAAACTTGAAAAAATTTATTTCTGTAAACGATGTTGATGATATCAATGCACTGGTTGCAAAAGCATTGGCGTATAAAAGCAATCCTTTTGCCAGCAGAAATTTGGGAGTAGATAAACGCATAGGATTATTGTTTTTAAATCCCAGTTTACGTACCCGTTTAAGCACGCAGGTAGCAGCAAAAAACCTGGGTATGGAAGCCATTGTTTTTAATGTGGACAAGGAAGGCTGGGCTCTGGAATTTGAAGAAGGAGCTATTATGAGCGGCAATACCGTAGAGCATGTAAAAGATGCGGCACCGATCCTGGGGCAGTACTTTGATATCTTGTGTATCCGTACATTTCCCTCGTTAAAAAACAAGGAAGATGATTACAGCGAACTGGTGATGAACTCGTTTGTGCAATATGCCGGTGTGCCTATCATTAGCCTGGAAAGCGCTACACTTCATCCCTTACAATCACTCACAGATATATTGACGATTAAAGAAACATTTGCATCAACACGCAAACCAAAAATTGTGTTAACCTGGGCGCCGCATGTAAAGCCTTTACCACAGTGTGTAGCCAATTCATTTGCCCAATGGGTAAATGCCTGGGGCGAAGCTGATTTTGTAATTACCCATCCGGAAGATTATGAATTGAGTGAATTGTACACCAAAGGCGCCACCATCATCACCAACCAGAATGAAGCCTTAAAAGATGCGGACTATGTGTATGTAAAAAACTGGAGTACTTACAATGATTATGGAAAAATATACAGCAATGACCCAGCCTGGATGTTGACAGAAGAAAAAATTAAGCTGACCAATAATGCAAAAGTGATGCATTGTTTACCCGTTCGCAGAAATGTGGAATTGAGTGATGAAATTTTAGACAGTGAAAATAGCCTGGTTACAAAGCAGGCGGGTAACAGGGTTTGGGCATCACAGGCGGTGATTAGTGAAATATTAAAGGGAATCTGATGGAATCATTATTTGTAATAAAAATCGGCGGCAATGTAATTGATGATGCGGCGGCATTACAAAGTTTTTTGACAAATTTCGCTGCTATCAAAGCAAAAAAAATATTGGTGCATGGAGGTGGTAAAATAGCTACCAAAATAGGAGAGCAGTTAGGCATTCAATCCAATTATGTAAACGGAAGAAGGATTACCG
>JAYUBR010000675.1:0-5023 GCA_043740775.1 Ferruginibacter sp.
GGATATTTTGTACCGCTGGTTGCCGACATACACTTTACCCCCAACGCCGCGGAAATTGCCGCAAGGATTGTAGAGAAAGTAAGAGTGAACCCAGGCAACTATGTTGACAAAAAAAAATTTGAACAAATAGAATATACCGATGCTGAATATTCAGAAGAAATAGAAAGGATCAGGGAGCGCTTTACACCGTTGGTATTGATATGTAAAGAACACGGCACTGCCATGCGCATTGGCACCAACCATGGAAGTTTAAGTGACCGCATCATGAGCCGGTATGGCGATACTGCCATAGGTATGGTAGAAAGCGCCATGGAGTTTTTGCGCATCGCAAGAAGGCAAGATTACCACAATATTATTTTGAGTATGAAGAGTAGCAATCCATTGGTGATGGTGCAGGCTTACCGCTTACTCATTAACCATATGATGGATGAATTTGGTGAATGCTATCCTTTGCATCTTGGCGTAACAGAAGCGGGAGATGGCGAAGACGGAAGAATAAAATCGGCAATCGGCATTGGTACATTGTTAGAGGATGGCATTGGTGATACCATCAGGGTGAGCCTTACCGAAGATCCGGAATTTGAAATTCCGGTTTGTAAAGATCTGGTGAAAAGATATAGTCGTTTTTCTACTGCTGTAAATAATACAATCGAACAGCAAAATATAAAACTTCCTTACTCACCATTTGAATATCAACGACGCCTCACCAACCAGGTGGCTATTACTGGCAATAAACATGTACCGGTTGTTATTGCAGATTTTATGCAGGTTGAAACCATTGCCCACACTGACTTACAGGCCATCGGTTATACTTACAATACCGATAGTGATAAATGGACAATTGGCGATGCTGCGGCAGATTATATATACACAGCGAACAAAAAAATAGAATTTGCTTTACCGGGTACATTGCAGATTATCTGTGATTATTCAACCTGGTTAACGGAGGCAGATAATATAAAATATTTCCCGATTTTTCAGGGTGAAGAATTTTTAAAAGCAGCAAGAAAATCCGGCACCATTAATTTTATTGCAACAGATGCCAGTGCAATTTCTGAAGCGTTGATTGAAAACATTAAGGAATATGCAACAGTAGTTTTATGTATTTATTCCACTGCGGTTAATGCCATGCAAACTGTAAGAAATTGTATGATTAACCTAATGCAGCATCAAATTAACTGCCCCGTAATAATAGCCGTTGAAAGCCATGATAGTTCCATTGATGAACAATTGATTCATTTTAGCACAGAAGCCGGCGCATTGTTTTTAGATGGCATGGGCGATGGTATCTGGCTCATGAATGACCCTTCCCAACTGATCAATCAGCAGGTATCCGGCAGAACATATCTGCAAACAAAAAATAACCACCAGTTCATCAACAACACTTCCTTTTCTATTTTGCAGGCAGTGCGTACAAGGATATCGAAAACAGAATATATCAGTTGCCCCAGTTGTGGCAGAACCTTGTTCGACCTGCAGGAAACTACCGGTAAAATACGTGCTGTTACCAATCATCTCAAGGGGTTGAAAATTGCAATAATGGGCTGCATTGTAAATGGCCCTGGGGAAATGGCGGATGCAGATTTTGGCTATGTTGGAAGCGGCATTGGCAAGATAACTTTGTACCGTGGAAAGGAAGTAGTGAAAAGAAATATTGATAGTGCCATTGCGGTAGATGAACTGATTAATTTGCTGAAAGAAAGTGAGGTTTGGGTTGATGCGGAATAATAAAAAACTAAAAACATTGCCGGGAATGTTATTAAAACCCCGGCAATGCGAATGTTGCTTTATGTGTTGCTAAGTGCAAACGCATTTGTATCTGACCTATCATACTCATCCAGCCTTCTGGATCCATCTGTTGCCAAAGCTGTTACAGACAGGTTTTCTGAAAACGCAGCTTGTCCCGGGCATCCATTCAAAAGAAATTGTACGGTATAGTCATTGCTGAATAAGCCGCCTGCAAGATTAAATGTATGTATACCAGTTCCTACGCCAGATAAAACAAAACCATTAGGATTGATACCTGTAGCCACAGTGTTGTTGCCCTTAATAATACTAAAATTAAACCTTGCAAAATTGTGTGGGTGAGATGCCTCAAAGCTAATGTGGGCATGATGATTAATATCATGATACTTTATAAATCCGCATGGGCCTGATATAGCGCCTGTTTCATTTAATACCACATCATGAATATCTCCAGTGCAATGGTTGTTGTCAACACGAACCAACATGGTATAATTATTTGCTCTGCCGGAAAGATTCATCTTTAAATAAGGCGTCGTTGCATTTTGCGAACTGTCCAGGTCTGCCAGTTCAGATATCTGGAAGGTAGAAGGGTTTACTTCTGTTACAACAAAAGTGGCACCACTGTATTTTCCCAATTCAAGATCGAACCTGTACAGTCCATTGCCATTGAGTGAATTGCTATCCACTGACCCACTTGTCCAAAATACATCCCTCCAATACTTCAGGTTAGTTGGGAAAGCAGCCATGATAGAAGGTTCCAACGTAATGTTCTGGTTGGGTATACGGAAGGCAATATTACTTCCTGCCCCATCAGGTGCAATCTCTAAATTAAAACTATGATAATGCACTGTATCCAATCTTACGATATACTCTCTGTAAACTTTGCTTGCAGCATTTAAAATGATGGTTGTTTGAAAACCGGAAGGAATCCCGTTTAAATTCTCATCTGCAATTTTTGTTGCTTTCCAGCGAAAGTGTGTTACGCCGGTACCGGAGCTGTAAATATTTTCTCCTGCAAAAACTTCCAGTGCCAGCCCGCTGCCAAAGGGGCTGATGTAATCTGCACCAGGAATAATATCGGTGCAACCAACGTTTCTGAAAGTCACGCCCTGAACAGGAACGGAGTGCAACTTGTCTTGCTCAATATGTAATGCACCCGCTGAGTTGCCAATAGAACGAAACCAGAATGCATCTGAAGGGCCATCACTTCCACAACTGCATGGGCCAACACGTGGGTCGGTTACATTGATACTGATTTCTGTTCCGCAGGCATAATTCCACCAGGTGTTGCATGGTAAATATGGTTTGTAAACAGTAACCCAATGCCCGTTAATAAAGGCTTCTACCCAAATATAAATATTCAGTGGGCCATCTTCGGTAAATGTGTTTTCCCACATTTCAAAGTGCCCATTGCAATCTGTAGTTACAATGGTTTCTTCATCATAAGTATAAATCCAGGGCCAGTAATTGCGCCACAAACATAAGTACGGGTAAATCAGTTCATGATAGTCAATCATTGTTTTGCGGATAACATCAATTGATCCATAAGCCATCGCACTCCATACATGATCGGGTAATTGGGGCATAGCCTTTTCAAGTGTTGCTAGGGTTTGCGTGGCAACAGATGGCGATAAAGAGTTTAAGGGAAGGTTTCTTTTTATCCTGTTAATCGGCCCGATAGGGTCTGGGATTGGAGGCTTTATAATTGTCCTTCCCAGGTCCGCAAATTTTTCTCCAATTTCTTGTATCACCCAATCAGGTATAGGGCGATAGTAAATAGGAATATATGGCCAAACCAACTCTGTTTCTACTTCGCAGATATGTACCCGTAAATCGCATAGCGAAAGGTTGTGCCATTGACCGTTTATTAAAAAATTTTTCTTTACATGCCCGGTAATGCGGCAATTGTAAAAACGGTATGGCGTAAAAAGTTCAGAAGGAATGCGGCTTACGTCAAGCACATTATTTGCAAAATCCTTTACTGTTTCGTAGGCATTGGCTTTTAGTAATTTCCGTTCTGTAATTCTTGATTCCCTGTTATCGCTGTTAAGGTCAGGGCCAATGTAGATTTTACTTTTCCCTTCAAGTATTGCGGGGTCAGTTTTTAAATAGGCTTGCGCATTGTCAAAGCCTGCCTGTTCAATTACCTGTCCGCCTTCGTCTAAAACATATACCCTTAAATTTTTGGTATCCTGTTTTGCCTGCTCTTCAGACAGGCGAACAATAAATCGATTTTCGTTTTCTCTTTTCATAAATTTCTCTTTGTTTGCCTACTCTTGTTACCCTTTTCGGCACCGGGTGTTTTTTTATAAATTGGCAATAAATCATTTATCTCCCTCTGGTGCAACCGGGCAGCACCGATACTCCTGAGAATTTTCCAGCAGTTCAATTTGCTTACGCAACAGGTCGTTTTCCAGTTGCATTCTTTCTTTTACAAGGGGCTCGCATACATCGCAATCATCCAGGCAGCCTTTAACAACAATGCCGGGAGTAGGCAGCGAAAATTCCATATCGAAGTTGATGGAGAGTTTTGTTTCTTCCGAAATCTTACCATCTTTTCCAAGCAGGTTTTTTGCTATCAGTTGCTGATCCACTTCTTTCAATGCAGCCATTCTTGTTGCTTCATCCAGTGGGGTGCCAAAATTCTGGTCAGTGGCAAATGCAGCCCTATTAAGGTTTTGATTAACATTCAACAGCGATGCGGTATCAATATTTGCAAAAGCAGTTGCACCGGCTGCCGCAGTTGTTCTTCGTAAAAGCGTAGTGGCCGGTATGTCCTGCGGTACCAGAGCAATGGGAAGTTTTGCAGCAGCAGGTTGTAAAATACCGCCGATAGGAGCATTGCTGTCAGCCACTCTTCTTTCAATGGCCACCAGTTCAAAACTTATTTTTTGTTTTTTATTGATGCGGTAAAACATATAGGTTACCGCATGGCATTTGTTGTAGTTGCTGAACTCACGGGAAGAGGCTTCAAAATGATCTTCTGACTCACCCTGAATATGTGTGCGGCTGCTTACTTCGCCAATAGAAACAGCATGTGCTTTTCGGGTAGCACTTACCGCCTGCGATGCCGAACTTTCTACATGAGATTTTTGCTGGTTTAAATAATCAGAAACAGAGGAACTGTTGTGGCTGCCACCGGCGCTGGTACTTGCGCTGGCACTTAAACTAAAAGGGTTGATGCTTCCACCCGCATCACCATGAAAATCCCATTTGCCTTCGGAGGAGCTTTCCGCATTGCCCGATTGTGCAGCAGAAGCATCTGCAAGGTATTTTT
>JAYUBR010000676.1:0-1445 GCA_043740775.1 Ferruginibacter sp.
CGGGTAGCCTTGCCGGCGAAGTTACCGGAACACAAAGTGCTACAGTAGTAGGCAATGCAGCAGTGATTGGAAAAGTGTTGACAGGTTATACTTCAGGTGGAGGAACAGTTTTAACTACTGATAATATTTTACAAGCCATACAAAAAATTAATGGCAACGATGCTTTAAAAGCTCCGCTTGCTTCACCAGCACTAACTGGTGTGCCCGCAGCTCCAACAGCAACCGCAGGAACCAACACCACTCAAATTGCTACCACTGCTTTTGTAAACTCGGCTATTAGTGCTGGTACCTCAACATCTTTTTCAGGAAGTCTGGCTGGAGATGTTACAGGAACACAAAGTGCAACCGTGGTAGGAAAAATAAACGGCACTTCTTTAGCTGGATTATCAACCGGGATATTAAAAAATACCACCACCACAGGAGTTCCATCTATTGCAGTAGCTGCCGATTTCCCTATACTCAATCAAAATACAACGGGTACTGCATCCAATGTAACAGGCATGGTAGCTATAGCTAACGGAGGAACAGGTCAGTCATCCAGCTTAAATGCAGGCGGCGTCATATATGGATCCAGCGCCACCGCCATGGCGGTAACTGCTGCTGGCACAAGCGGGCAGGTGCTACAATCAGCCGGTGCCGCAGCACCGGTATGGGTGAATGGAGGAAGTATGATGTTAAGCGGCAATTCAAATAATATTGCCATAACGACTGTGAATACTTCTACAAATAATTATTTTCCAATGACAGGCACAATCAGTGCAGTTTCAACAACAGATGTTCAAGGTGGAACCCGTACCCTGATGTCCAGGGCTGGCACCATCAGGAATTTATATGTACTGTTTGATACAAAATTATTAGCCAATAAAAATCTTACAATTACCGTTTATAAAAACGGGGTTATTCAAACGCTGGCTGTTTCAATGACTACATCATCAAATGCCAACGGCTCTGATACCACACACTCATTTACCGTAGCAGCAGGTGATGAAGTGGGAATAGTAATTTCTTCCATATCCACGCCTGTTAACAATGTCAAAGTGAGTTGGTCGTCTGACTTTAACTACTAAAATTTTAATTAACAATGCACAATCAAAACATAAAAAATCAGGTTTAAATATTTCAATAACATTTTTTTCCAAAATAAAAGTAGTTTCAAAAGAAAGATAAGCAAGATAAAAAACACCAGATATTTTGTAAATACCTGGTGTTTTTCGTTAGCGAAAAATCCTGCAGAATGGAAATTAAAAATTGAAATTTAGAAAAACCCTTGTACCCTTGATTTTAAAAAATTAACTCTTCGCAGTTGAATCATTTCTTTCCATTACAAACAATAATTTTATTACTTTTAATATGTCAAAAGAAATTTCGTTAATAAAAAGTTATTAAAATTTAGGAATTTTAAAAAAAACCTTTTACATTCGTTTAATCTTTTACCGATTCTGAAC
>JAYUBR010000677.1:0-5013 GCA_043740775.1 Ferruginibacter sp.
TTGGGCAGAACATATTTCAAATTAAACCAACTTGATTCTGCACTATACTATACACAAATGTGCTATGATCTTGATCTCCGGGATGAAGACCATTGGCCCATTCCTTATTTTTATCTTGGAGAAATTTACGCACAAAAAAAAGAATATGCACCAGCGCTCGATTACTACCACACGGGTATCAATCACTCAATTGTAAAACTCGATTCTTTAGATGGCTATATTGGTATAGCCGGCGTATTTAAAAAAAATGATCTGATTGATTCTGCTGTTTACTATGCCCGGCTGGCAGTCGGCCTAATATACGATGGTTCCTTTCCATTGAAAATCGTTGAAGCCTGCAAAATACTTACGGATATATATACAATCAGGCATGTTTCAGACAGCACTTTAAAATACATGAAGGTAATGATGGTGGCAAAAGATAGTTTATTTAGCCAGGCAAAACAGAATCTCTACTTTAACGAACAATTGCATCAGCAGGAATTACAGCAAAAAATAGAACAGGAGCATTTAGCAAATAAAAACCGGCAGATTGTTATAGCTCTTTTAGGCGGGTTGATTATAATTCTGATCATTGCAATAGGTCTCTGGGGCAAAAATATTTATAAGCAAAAATCTTACGCAATTCTGCAGCAACAAAAACAGGAAATAGATATTCAAAAAGTAAAAGTGGAAGAAACGTTAGATGAATTAAAGACAACTCAGGCGCAACTGATCCAATCTGAAAAAATGGCAAGCCTTGGTGAACTCACTGCAGGCATTGCACATGAAATACAAAATCCGTTGAACTTCGTCAATAATTTTTCGGAGGTGAATACAGAATTGCTTACAGAGCTTAATGAAGAAATGGAAAAAGGAAACTACGATGATGCAAAAGCAATTGCAAAAGACGTGATTGAAAATGAGCAAAAAATAAACCACCACGGCAAGCGGGCAGATGCCATTGTGAAAGGGATGCTGCAACACAGCCAAACCAGCATCGGCAAAAAAGAACCCACAGATATCAACAAGCTGACAGATGAATATTTGCGTCTCTCCTATCACGGCCTTCGGGCAAAAGACAATTCTTTTAATGCAACACTAAAAACAGATTTTGATAAAAGCATTGGCAACGTAAATATCATTCCGCAGGATATTGGAAGGGTGTTGTTGAATTTGTTCAACAATGCCTTTTATGCAGTAGCAGAAAAGAAGAAGCAAAGTGGTAACGAATATCAGCCAACTGTTACAGTTAGCACAAGCCGCTCCCCTCTCTCTGGGAGAGGGGTTGGGGGTGAGGTCACGATAAGAGTTAGTGACAATGGCAACGGCATTTCACAAAAAATAGTTGATAAAATCTTTCAACCCTTCTTCACCACAAAACCTACAGGACAGGGAACGGGTTTAGGGTTAAGTTTGAGTTACGATATTATTAAAGCGCATGGGGGAGAAATAAAAGTGCAATCAAAAGAAGCCGAAAGCCTGCCTGCCGGACAGACTGGGACTGAATTTACATTCGTTCTGCGTTGCTGATCACAAACCAATGAGGTTTCGGTTACCCGGTACATTTGTATTGATTAACCTGTTAGTTACCTGATATACAAAAAATTATCCCGTTTATTTTTCTAAAAATTTTATACCATTTCAATTATTTAATTTAATTTAGAGAATATTCAATACTGTGCAGTTTGTGGTTGGTACTAATGAAATTAAGTTAGTGAGGGTCTGATTCCTATGAAGCTATCATTTGTTTTTATCAATCAAAATTAACATGCAACAAAAACTGTACGGTGCCTCCCGGCTTCTGTTTTATCCAATAGTAACTGCCTTTATTTGCGGCATCCTGCTAATACATTCCCTAACAGGTCAATCGCAAACTGATACAAAAAAAGGACTTCCCTTTATTACCAATTACCGTTACCAGGACTTTAATGCCGATGGCGTAAACTGGTGGGCTGCCGAAGATGATAAAGGCGTGATGTATTTTGCCAACAGCACAGGCATACTTGTTTTTGACGGGCAGCACTGGGAGTTGGTGAAACCTTCCGGCAGGGCTGAAACAAGAAGCCTGGTAAAAGGAAAGGACGGAAAAATATATGTGGGCACCAGTGGAGATCTCGGGTATGTAACGGCCGGCAAAAAAGGAAAACTGGAATTTATCTCACTAAAAAATAAACTGCCTGAACAATACAGGGTTTTTAAAGAAGTGTGGGAAACCGTGTCAGTTAACGGCAATATTTATTTTAGAACCAACAACAGGTTATTCGTCTGGGATTATAAATCTTTCAAAGTAATTGAAAGTAAAGAAGGATTTCACGTAGGCGCAGCGGTCAACAATCAGTATTACTGCAGGATATGGAACCGTGGCTTATGCGTATTAAAAAATGATAGTTTTTATGTAGTGCCCAATGGTGAAAAATTTACGCAGGAACGTATTTATGCCATGCTTCCTTACGACAAGGAAAGGATATTAATTGGCACCCGTACCCAGGGTTTGTTTTTATACGACGGCAAAGATTTTACGCCATTTAAAACCGAAGCAGACCCGTACATTTCCAATACCAGTTTATATGGCGGATTGGTGTTGAGCAACGGGTTATTTGCCATCAATACTTTTAACGACGGCATGGTGATTATTGATAAGCTGGGAAAACTGGTGCAAAGAATTGATAAATCCGTTGGCCTGCAGGATAATTCTGTAGACCAGGTTTTTGAAGACCGTAATGGTATTTTGTGGATGCCTTTATTCAATGGCATTGCAAAATTCGACCTCCGCTCCTCTTTAACTTATTTCAATGAAAGTTTCGGACTGCCGGCTAAAACGGTTTTTTCGGTAGGCAACGATAACAATAACATTTATGCCGGTACCAATAACGGAATTTATATCCTGAATCAATCGCTCAACCGCTTTCAAAAAGTGGAAGGAACCAGCGGGCAGGTTGGCAATTTTATCCAAAACGGTAAAGACCTGTTGGCAGCCGGCGCAGAAAAGGGGTTATTGAAGATGAACGGCACTACAGCAGTTCCCGTAATTGCCGGGGTGAATTATGATTTTCATGTAGGCGGGCTACTCAGATCAAAAGTTGATACCACCGTAATCTATTGCGGGCTGCGAAACGGGGTGGCTATAGTGCGGTATAATCCTGCAACGGATACCTATGCTGTAGAATCAATTGGTGAAGGCCTGAATACTAATTTTGGTTCTTTCAATGAAACAAAGAGCGGCAGTTTGTGGATTTTAGGCGATACTCCGGGTGAATTAAAATTAGTTACGCCTAAAAAAAAGGATGGCAAATTACTGCTTACGGGTGGTTCTATTGAAGTATTCAATTATAAACAAGGTTTGCCGTTCAAACCCGTATTTATATCCAACTTTAATGATACCACCTACTTTGCTTCGCAAAAAGATTCTGTTTTTATTTATGATGAAAAGCAAAAGCGTTTTTTTGCTGACACCACTGCATTTTTTAAGTCATTTATAGTAGAAGATGGAGATGGAACAGCTGCAAGTCCGAAAGATGCATGGGGAAGAATTTGGGCCAACTATGGTTCAGGAGTTTTTGTAAAGCTGCCCGCCAGTGATGGAAGTAACAAAATTGTAAATGCTCCTTTCAGGGAACTCGGCAAAGATTACCCGGTATGGGGCATTACGCCTACCGTAGATAAAAATGGTAAATCGGTAGTGTGGTTTTCCGGGCGGGAAGGCATTATCCGCTATGATGGCGACCTTACTGAAACATCGGGCGGTTCGTTTAATGCAGTCCTTCGGGGTATCACCTTAAACGAAGATTCTGTTTTTTACTCCGGGTTTGCTACACCAACTGAAAAAGGCGAATTTTCTCACCAATGGAATTCAATCCGGTTTCGTTTTGCAGCGCCGTTCTTTAAAAAAGAAAATGAAACAGTTTTTTCAACCTACGTGGAAGGACATGATAAAAACTGGAGTGACTGGAACAGGGAAAGCAGCCGTGAGTTTGGTAATCTCGGGGCAGGCACTTATATTTTCCATGTAAAGGCTAAAAATATCTACTTAGCCGAAAGCCCTGAAACAACTTATTCATTCACCATACTTCCGCCGTGGTACCGCACCTGGTGGGCGTACCTGTTGTATGCTTTTGTTGCAGCCGGGGTAGTCTATTTAATTGTTCGTTCACGAACAAAACAATTATACGAAAAACACCGGGAACTTGAGAAGGTGGTTACAGAGCGAACACATGAATTAAGCCAGCGGGCAGAAGAATTATCAGTGATCAATAATGTACAGGAAGGCCTGGTAAGAGAAATGGATATACAGGGAATTTACAACCTGGTGGGAGAACGGGTACGGCAACTTTTTAATACCCATGCTGTAATCATCGGCAGTTTTGATCTTGAAAATAAAATGGAACATTTCAACTATGTTTTTGAGAACGGAGAAAAATATGAGTTTGAGTCAAGACCCATCAGTAACCTGCGTCAAAAACTGATTGATAAAAAACAAACCATCTACATAGCATCAGAACAGGAAGCAAAAGATGAACATGGCATTACAGCAATTGGCGATACACAAATGCCAAAATCGTTGTTGTTTATTCCGTTGCTAAGTGGTAATAACATCAAAGGTTATGTAAGTATACAAAACATCGAAAAAGAACATGCCTTTAATGAAGCTGATATCCGCCTGCTGGAAACACTGGCCAACAGCATGAGCGTAGCCCTTGAAAATGCAAGGTTGTTTGACGAAACTAATCGTTTACTGAAAGAAACAGAACAGCGAACAACAGAGTTGGCAGTGATCAACAGTGTGCAGGAAGGATTAGTAAAAGAAGTTAAATCTCAGGGTATATACCAGCTTGTTGGCGAAAAGCTCTGCGAATTGTTTGATACTCAAACTGTTTTGATAAGGACTTTCGACAAAGAAGCAGGCATAGAAACCTGGCAGTATGCAATCGAAAAGGGGCAGCGGCAATACAGCGATCCCCGTCCGTTAATATGGGCCAACCGCCAGTTAATTGCCACACATAAACCAATCCTGATAAATGAAAATTATGTGGA
>JAYUBR010000678.1:0-5011 GCA_043740775.1 Ferruginibacter sp.
ACCCCGTTGGCGGTAGCAACCCAGGCATTCCCCTCCGGGTCAAAAGCAATATCGTTTACCTCGTTATCCATCAGCCAGCGGCGGCTAAACAAAAGCGAATGCTTACCACCTGGATAAAAACGAATTACGCCAACCTTTGTACCCACCCACATCACCCCCTCAGGAGATTGTTTTACACAGTTGGTGTAAATGGATGGGCAACCTTTGGCTGGCGTAATTACAGTTTGCTGTTTGCCGTTATTGATGATTGAAACGCCACCCAGCCCGGTAATCCATAGATTGCTTTTATTTTTAAAAGCCAGCCCTTTCAGGGATGCGCTTAATAAAATATCAGTTTTGTAAAAATGACTTGTTCCCTTTGCCGTAGCATGGTACAAGCCTACATCGCTTGTAATCCACAAGCCTGCTTTACCATCAGAAACGACGCCCCTTACCGAGCGGGCGACCTGATAATTTTTTGTAAGAAATTCAGTTCCTGCGCAAAGCCAAATGCCTTCCGGTCCAAGTGCATAAACGCCTTCTTTAGCAATACAGATAAGAGATATGGGTCCGCTGGTGCCCGCTATTTTTGTAAGCAAATTATTTTTAAGTTGAAAAACACCTTTCCATGTACCCATCCAAACCACCCCATTTTTATCGTTGGCCATTGCGTAAGCGGGGCCTTTATCTGATTCAGCAAAAGGTAGCGGATTCCATGATTTTTCGTTGTTGGCTTTTTCAAAAACACCTGCGGCTGTGGCTATAAAAATATTCGCTGATTTATCTGCAGTAATGCTCCGAACGTTGTTTTCAGCAGCCGTTTTTCCGATGGGGTATGCTTCATGGTATTCCTGCAAAAATTTATCTCCGGCTTTATACAATGCATTTACCGTAAGGCTTTGGGAAACCTTTTGGCTGAATGCCCCTTTTAAACAGAATAAAATAAAAATTAAGAAAGTGATTGTCCTCATTACTATTGCTACATTTTAAATTTTGCCAAAGCAAAGTTTTAAACTTTGCAAAAGTTTAAAACTTTGGCAAAGCTGTTACCCTTTCTATTAATTTTTGTATCGTGTTCACCACTTGTATTTCACATCTTCCTCCCTGTTGTTTTGCGCTATTTGTAATGACAAGTTTTTGTTTCAGCCATTCAGTATCGGCTTTTTTTTGATCCTGTATATATTGTATTGCCTCCAATCCGGCGGAGGCCAATGCTGAAAGATTTTCTGATAATAAAGCAGCTTCCCTGAGTGTAGGCGAATTGTGGAGTAACTTTTTAAATTGCAAATCATTTTCTTTCCAAAGGGTTAGTTTATCTGTAATTTCTTTTTCAGAATTCTTGGATGGATTTACTAAAAATGCTTCAACCTGTTCATTGAATATTCGTGGTACAGCCTGGTCAGGTGTAGCTACATCAGCTATTTTCGTAAAGGGAGAAAAAACGGTGTACATGGTATCGCCTTCATTGCGTTCATATATTTTCAGCGGTTCCAGTACGCTAACCAACACTTCCAAAGCTTTTATATTATAACCATTGCAGAGCTGCCGCATCAACGCCTGTTTATAAGATATATGCTGCAGGCCGAGTGACTCCAGTTGCAGGCTAACTACATCCAACCGGCGATACATATCATATACATTATTTACAGTTTCAGGCGACCATAATCTTTCTGCAATCGCGGCAGTACGTGGCCATATCCTTGAGTCTATTGTTACAGGTGTTACCAACTCACTCCACATGGTTGCCTCTCCCCCTAAAACAAGTTTCTTTTCATTCTCTGTCAGTGTTATGCTATCTGGTAAGGGGTCACTCAGGTAATGATAAGATGCAGGCTGAATCAAATCAATATAATAACCGTAGGAAAGAATTGCCTTATACCCTTTTTTTACCGAGCTGTAAAAAGCCTTGTTTCCCCGCCAGGACTGAATGACAATTTCTTTGGGCAGGGCTGGTTGCAAAACCTCATCCCAGCCCATCATTTTTTTTTCGGTTTTTTTTATGATGGGCAGCAAACGTTTGTTAAAATATGTTTGCAAATCGATGGTAGTTTTCATACCGTGTGCCTGCATAAAAGCTTTAATATGCGGAACCGCTTCCCAGTCTTTGCCGGTATTTTCATCCCCGCCAATATGGAAATATTCATCCGGAAAAAGAGAAGCCATTTCTTTGAAAAGCTTTTCTAAAAAAGGATATAGCTTTTCATTGGTGGGATCCATTACGGGATCAAACACCCCAAAATATCGCTGTAATGTATACGCTCTTTTAACACTTGCAAATTCAGGATAAGCAGTCAGTATCGCTGTTGTATGCGCCGGTACTACAAATTCAGGCACCACCCTGATCCCTCTTTGCGCAGCATAATTTACGATGGCGTGAATATCTTCCTGCGTATAAAAAATTCCATCAGAAGCAACCTGCTGCAGCCGTGGATAAAGCCTGGACTCTACCCTAAACCCCTGGTCATTACAAAGATGCAGGTGCAGTACATTCATCTTTACAGCGGCCATACCATCCAACGTTCTTTTCACCACATCCACCGGCATAAAGTGCAGCGCTACATCCAGTAAAAGACCACGCCAGGCAAATCTTGGATTATCCTGTACTGATATCCCTGGAATGTAATATCCGTCTGCATCAGCACTAACCAGTTGCATCAGCGTTTCCAATGCATGTATGGCACCCAAATCCGTAACCGCGGTAATTACCACCTGGTTCACATGTGTATCAATTCCATAGCTTTCATCCTCTCCAAATTTCAGTAAGCCGGGCCGTTGTATTTTGATGAGCAGTGTGCAGGTAGTATCTGTATTCTTTGATGTTACATACCCCTGCTTATCCAGGAAAATGCCGGTTTTGTTGCTCAGCCTTCTTACAAACCGGCTGGCCTCTGCATAAATGCGTTCATTGGCTTTGCCTGTAATTGCTACCCTGAATTGTTGATCAATGCTCACCCTGCCTGCAGTTAATTTTACCACTACAGGGATGGGCATTAAATTAAAAGCATTGTTTACCTGGCCATGGCAAAGCAGACCTGAAATAAGGAAAACAAATACGACTCCTGTTTTTTTTGCCATAGTGCTATATCTGTAAAATATTACCAAGGCTTACCTGTTCCATTCACCAACCAAAATTTTGACCATGAGCTGTTGTTGCCATCAGTGCCTATATAAGACGATGGTTTTAATTTAGCAATGGCCGCATCGCCGTTGGCTGCGTTGTTTTGCAGTTCCGTATTGTCATAAGCAAAACGAAGTGGTATAGCACCCCGGAAAGAGCCCCAGCCAACTGTTATACCAGGGTACCCCGTTCTTCTCCAATCCATATATGCTTCATTACAAGCCTGCCAGGATGCAATCCATTTTTGTTCTATTATTCTTTGCAGTGTGTTATTAAAAGCAATAGTCGGCTGTGCGATATAAGAACTGTAATCTTTTACACAACCATAATAACTATCCACATCCGACTGATATCCGCTAAACACTTTCCAGTTGTCAAATGAAGCTTTAATTCCTTTTTTGTACCAGTCTTCTGCAGTACCATTTACGTTCCATCCCTTCAGCGCCGCTTCCGCCAGGTCGAAACAAATTTCACTGTACGATAATAATCTTTGACCCAATAAATCGCCTGAAGGATTATCATAAATATCTCTTCTCAGGTAAGACACATAATTATTTAGCGAAGTTGCTTGGGTGCCTGTTCCGTTGATATTGTATTGAAAATCGAAATTGCTGTAACTGATTGGAATACCTACATAGCGTGAAGCTGTATCGTACAAACTGAAGATACCGGTTACTACTGCACCATAAGGCCTGTCTTGAGAATAGGTAGCCGTATCAAATTGTTTAAAATTAGAAGCCGCCGCAGCAGCAGGATTAATGTACCTGATGCCGTTAATTAGGTTAAGCAATGTAGTATTATCGCCCGAGGCAAATTTAGAGGCATCCACAATAGAAGGCGTTATAATTGGCTCCGCCATGATAACAATACGTGGATCTTTCAGTGCCTTTAATTTCATGGTAAAGGTACCACACATTTTGTTTCTGTTGTATCCGGAAGGTTGATTAAATTTTGTACAGAATTGGTAAGATGTACCCTGGTCGGCACCAGGTAATGGCATAAACCAATTACCATCGTTACCCTCAATTACTTTGGATGCAATTGCTTCAACATTTGCTTTCACATCCATTTTAGAAGATAATCTCATGTTGTAACGAAGCAATAAAGAATAAGCTATTTTTTGCCATTTGGCAGGGTCGCCGGCGTAAAATACATCCGAAGCAATTGTTACATTGGTTATTTCAGGGTGATTTCCTATATTGCCATCCAGGTAAGGAATAGCTGTCTGTAGATCGGCAATAACGCGGGCATAAATTTGTTCCTGTGAATCAAAAAGAGGGAATAGGTTTTGGCTTCCGGACTGATCTCCGTTTAGCGACATAGAATCGGGTGCATCGCCCCAAAAATCCGCAATATTGCCATAGTTAAACGCCCGCATTACCAACGCTACGCCCTGGTGAAACTTCCAGTTATTAATTTGGGCTTTTTGCAGCAGTAATTTATTGTCTCTTAATATTGAATAATTACCAGCCCATGATTCAGGGCCCCATTGATAGGCACTGAAGCCATTTCCAAATACGTCCTGGTAAGTTTGCTGCATGCCTCCTGATAAAAGGCCTGAGCCTAGGTTGCCATACCACGTGGCCGACTTTGTAAGCACATTTGCCATCAGGTAATCGGGCGAAGCAACGGCTGGAGTGATAGAGTTGGGGTCACTGTTGAGCACATCAAACTTTTTACATGAATTACCGAGGGCGATTATTGCAAAGAAAACGCAGATAACCATAATTACTTTTTTTGCGCTTTTCATTTTTTTCATTTTTTTGATATTACTACGTTAGATAAGATTATTGATCAGGATTTAGAAATGTACACTCAGTTTTACGCCAACAGGTATTGTCCATGGAGTAATGTTGTACCTTTCTATGCCCTGTCTAAACTGCGAGCCATTGCCCTGGCGGCCTGTTTGAAACT
>JAYUBR010000679.1:0-5011 GCA_043740775.1 Ferruginibacter sp.
AGTAATAAAAATGAATAACCAATGGAGCAAAATTATTCAGCTAATCAAAACTAATTTTAAGACCGCAGCTTAATATGCGACATTTTGGAATGCACCCGATTTGGATGTTATTTATGCTTATTTTCGCAACATACTCAAAGAGCAACATGTACGCATACCTGGAAGGCAAGTTTACAATGAAGAACGCAGCGCAGGTTTATGTAGACATAAACGGTGTGGGATATGAGCTGAACATTAGTTTAAATACCTATGCCCATATTCAGAATTTAGAAAGGGGAAAATTGTATACTTACCTGCAGATAAAGGAAGATGGGCATACGTTGTATGGTTTTTTTGATAAGGGAGAAAAAGAAATCTTTATCCAGTTAATCAGCGTATCTGGTGTTGGTGCATCAACTGCAAGGATGATGCTGTCTCATTTAAAACCAGATGAAGTAAGCAAGGCAATTGTACAAAACAATGTAAAGCTGCTGGAAAGTGTAAAAGGAATTGGCAAAAAAACTGCAGAAAGATTAGTGCTGGAATTAAGGGATAAAGTAACCAAAGCAGCCACCGATCTTACCATACCGGTTACCGCAGGCAATAGATTGCAGCAAGATGCGTTAAATGCATTGGTTTCACTAGGTATATCCCGCCCGCAGGCGGAATCGGCAATACAAAAAATTAACCACACTGAACCTGACCTAAACAATTTAGAAGAACTAATAAAAAAAGCGCTTAAAGCCATTTGATAGAATTTTACTTTAATTGATTTAGCGGATGTTTTTTAAAAGAAAATTTTTACCAAAAGTAATTGGCTTTGGGTTGGGACAGGTAGTGGTTTTACTCTCTATTTCACTTTCTATTTCGGCGCAAAATAACAATTCCGGCAGGCGTTTGGCCCCTGCAGGGGATACCACTTTACCCAACGGGCTTCCTTACCCCATTCACGATACCCACAGCGATTTTATGAGCAGTGGCCACAAAAGCACGTTCGATTTTAAAAAGCCTTCCAATATTACCGATTCAGTTGGGTACGATCCTGAAACCCATTTGTATACCTTATATGAAAAAATAGGCAACAGGTATTACCGCACCCCCACCACTTATACATTTGATGAATATTGGGCCATGCGAAACAGGCAGGCGGAAACAGACTATTTTAAAAAGCGGTCTAATACCATGAATTTATTGAACCGTAAATTGACAAAGCCCAAAATGTCTTTGTACGATAATCTTTTTAACCGCTTGTTCGGCAATGGTAAAATTGAAATTGCGCCACAAGGAAATGTGGATATTACGGCTGGCTACCAGGGACAAAATATTAAAAATCCAACCTTACCTGAAAGAGCAAGAAAGAATGGTGGTTTCGATTTTAACATGGATGCCCAGGTTAATGTAAATGCCAATATCGGCGACAAATTAAAGTTTCCCATCAATTACAATACACTGGCCAACTTTGGGCAAGACAACCAGTTAAAGCTGGATTATTCCGGTGTGGATGATGAAATTATAAAGCGCATAGAAGCAGGTGCTGTTACGTTTTCATCCCGCAGCACTTTTATTCCGGGTGCACAGCAATTGTTTGGTTTAAAAACACAATTGCAGTTTGGCAAACTTCATGTTACTTCTGTGCTGGCCTATCAAAAATCAGCCAGGCAAACGGCCAACCTGCAGGGTGGTGCAGCATCGCAGGTAATTGATCTGAAGGCAGATGAATATGAAGAGAACCGCCACTTTTTATTAGGTCAATATTTTAAAGACAATTACAATACCGTAATGGCGAAATTACCTGCCGTTACTACGCCCGTACAAATTCTTCGTTTAGAAGTTTGGGTTACCAATAAAAATGGCAGTACCACCAATACAAGAGATGTGGTGGGTTTAATGGACCTGGGTGAAAAAAATCCTTATCGTACTACGCCAATCATCAATGTCATCAGCAATTTTGCCCCGCCCGCAAACGGAACAAATGATTTGTACAGCAAAATAATCACTAACGGCAATAATAGAAATCCTGCTTTGGTGGTTAGTAATTTACAGGCGCTTGGCCTGGCACCGGTGCAGGATTTTGAAAAAATATTTGCCCGTAAATTAGATTCAAGCCAGTATATTTTCAACCGGCAGGTGGGCTATATTTCATTAGGGCAACCTTTGCAGCCGGATGAAGTACTGGCTGTTGCCTATCAATATTCTTACAACGGCCGTATTTACCAGGTAGGAGAATTTTCGCAGGATCTGCCACCAGACAGTACTTCGGCTACGCAGAAAATATTATTTCTTAAATTATTAAAAGCAACGTCACAGCGTACCCAGTTACCCATCTGGCAACTGATGATGAAGAATGTATATTCCGTTGGATATGGCGTGTTAACACCCACCGACTTTAAACTGAACGTATTGTACCAGGAACCCAGTCTTGGCTGGAAAAGATATGTTCCCTTTGGAGATAAAAACCAGGGCACGCCTATTTTAACGCTGGTAAATTTAGACCGCCTCAATAACAACCGTGATCCACAGCCAGATGGCGTATTCGATTACGTGGAAGGCTTTACGGTATTGTCTCCGTATAGCAGAATTGTATTTCCGGTACTACAGCCTTTTGGCCGCGATTTGGCGGCACAGGTGTACAATGTTGTTCCGGCTACAGCAAAGGATACATTGTATTATGCCCTTTATGATTCCATCAAGGCAGTCGCACAACAGTATCCCAATCTCAATCGTTTTGTAATGAAAGGTTCTGCCCGAACCTCGGGTTCGTCCGACATCAGTATCGGCTACAATATTCCGCGGGGCAGCGTTAAAGTTACTGCCGGTGGACAAACCTTAATAGAAGGCGCCGATTATGATATCAATTATGATCTCGGCACTATTAAAGTAACCAACCAGGCCATATTGAATGCAGGGTTACCGGTACAGGTAAACTTTGAAAACAACGCCGGTTATGGCCTGCAGCAAAAAAGTTTCATGGGGCTTCGCCTTGATTATCTTGCTAAAAATACATTGAAGGAACAACTGGCTATTGGCGGTACAATGGTACGTTTAAGCGAACGCCCGTTTTTTACCAAAAATAATATTGGTGAAGATCCAATTAAAAATACGATGTATGGACTGGATGTTAATTATCGTAAGAAAGTACCCAGGCTAACAAAATTATTGGATAAACTGCCTTTTTATTCAACCACCGCACCATCTACCATTAATTTTTATGCAGAAGGCGCTTACCTGCAACCGGGCCACGCATCACAAATTGGTAAAGGTTCTGCGGGTACTGTTTATATTGATGATTTTGAAGGAAGCAAATCAGGTATTGACCTTCGCTTTCCTGCTATCAGCTGGGCGCTGGCTTCTACGCCGCAGGGTGCTACTGATGAATCAGGCAATGAAATATTTAAAGAAGGAAAATTAAACAATAACCTGGACTATGGAAAGAACAGGGCCAAGCTGGCGTGGTACCAGATTGAACCGGCATTGCAATTGTATAAAGGTGCCAATAATCCATTGGGGAATAACCGCGATGAACTGAGTGACCCACAAGTTCGCCTGGTGAGCCAAAGTGAAATATTTCCGCAACGAACAACCGATTATGGACAAAACCAGTTAACCACTTTTGACCTTGCATATTACCCTGATCAGAAAGGGCCTTATAATTTTGATGTTTCTCCTACCAGTATTGATGCCAATGACCGGTTAAAAAATCCTGCAAAAAGATGGGGTGGTTTAATGCGCAACATAGACCAGACCGATTTTGAAACAGCCAATGTGGAGTTTATAGAATTCTGGGTACAGGATCCTTTTATAAAAACGCCTGTTTCTCCCACTGCTGGTGGTAAATTGTATTTTAACCTGGGCAATATTTCAGAAGATGTTTTAAAAGATGGCAGAAGATTTTATGAGAATGGATTACCCACACCCAATGCGCCTGCGCAGGTAGATACAACCACTGTATGGGGCAGGGCGCCGCTGAACCCGATACAGGTAACCAACGCATTCAGCAACGATGCTAATGAACGTCAGTACCAGGATGTTGGTTTTGACGGACTGGATGATGCAGGAGAAAAAATTAAGCGGGCACCTTACCTGGCTGCTTTAGGCCCTATCCTTAACAGCACTGCATTACAGCAGGTAACAGCCGATCCATCACAGGATGATTATACGCATTACAGGGATGCTTCTTTTACACCCAACGATGGTATTTTAAAAAGATATAAAAACTTTAATAATCCGCAGGGCAATTCAAAAGTAAATGATGGCTCCATCTTTTCTTCTGCCGCCACTTTGTATCCGGATGCGGAAGACCTGAATAAGGACAATACAATGAATGAGTCGGAAGAATATTTTCAATACATCGTAGACGTTAAACCACAGACAGACCCCACGATGCAGATTGGGGTAAACTATATTGTAGATAAAAAAGTAGTGGGTGTAAAGCTTGTAAACGGCAATACCCGTAACGAAACATGGTACCAGTTCCGAATTCCGATTGGTTCTTATAACCGTAAAATCGGCAACATCCCTGATTTTAAATCTATCCGTTTTATAAGAATGTTTTTGACAGATTTTTCTGATTCTATGGTAATGCGTTTTGGCAAGCTGGAGCTTACGCGTAACATCTGGCGCAGGTTCCAGAATAAGATAGATTCGTCTGGTATTTATTCTCCCATCTCTACCAATGTTGATTTTAATGTAGGGGCTGTAAACATTGAAGAAAACGACAAGCGTGCTCCCTTGCCATATCGCACCCCAAGAGAAATTCAGCGCCAGCAGATACAAAGCAACAATGGAGTAAATCTTTTGCAGAATGAGCAAAGTATGAGCCTTCAGTTTTGCGCCATGGGTAAAAATGATGCCAGGGGTGTATTTCAAACTTTCGCCAACAGAGACATACGGCAGTATGGAAATTTATCTATGTTTATTCATGCAGAAAACAATGTTAAATCGCCCAACAATATCAGAGACAGGGATATGAATGCTGTTATAAGAATAGGAACTGACTTTGTGAGTAATTATTACGAGATAAAAATCCCGTTGT
>JAYUBR010000680.1:0-5009 GCA_043740775.1 Ferruginibacter sp.
AGGAACTGGGATATGGATGCTGAAAACAATTCTTTTGTTTCTACCAATTATCAATTAGATACCACCATTAAAATAGCCAATAAGGAGTTGCATACTACATCCAACTATGGTATCAATTTAAACCTGCAGCACAATTTTAAAGAAGATGAAAAGCTTTCTGTCAATATGGATTATTTGAATTATAATGATAACAATCCCAGTAAATACAATAACGCTTATTACAATAACCAGGGCAATTTTATTTATGATCAAAATGTAATAAGCGGCAAGGCCACTCCGCTTATTTTTTGGATAGGAGCTATTGACTATTCCAAAAAATTATCAAAAAAAACGGACATGGAAGCAGGCATAAAAGGCACTACCAGCAGATTGAATAACGATGTAATGGTTGCAACATTCAATCAAAATAACTGGCTGCAGGATACTGCACTTTCTGGTTATCATAACCTCCATGAAAGGATTACTGCGGCTTATTACTCAGTTAGTATTGCAGTAGATTCTGCCACCTCCATAAAAGCCGGGCTGCGGTATGAATATACCAGTTTCAACTTAGGATCGCATACTGAAAAAAATATTGTTGACCGCCATTATGGAAATCTATTTCCCAGTTTTTTTATACTGCATACGATTAATGAAAATAATGCCATCAATTTTTCGTACAGCAGGCGAATATGGAGACCCAGTTTTACTGACCTTGCACCCTGGGTTCTCTTTTATGATCCCAAAACTTTTCAAACCGGCAACCCTGCTTTGCAACCTGCCATTACAGATGCGGCAAATGCTTCTTATACTTACAAAAATAAAATACTCACAGTTTCCTATAGTTACACTGCCGATCAAATTTCTATGCAACCCCATGTGGATGATGCAACCAACAAACTCATCAGTTCCATGACCAATGCAAAAAACAATAAAAATGCTTCCATTGGTTTTTCCCTGCCATTTACTGTAACCAAATGGTGGAACATGCAAAATAATATTTCAGGCTACTGGGGCCAATCGAATAGTTTTTATAAAGCAGCAATTAAAACAGAGAGTAAAAGCGCCAGTATCCAATCCACACAAACATTTACTTTACCAAAAGATATTGCGGTGGAATTATCCGGTTATTATTATTCAGGGGGCAGTTGGGGATTATATAAATTTGGTTCAATGGGTTCCCTTGATATTGGCGTACAAAAAAAATTTATTAAAAATAAATCTACCTTATCATTCAATATCAGGAATATTTTAAATTCTCAAACCTCCAGGTTTTCAGTTTACATACCAGCGCAAAACCTGATTCAAAAAAATATATCCATATATGGTTACACTAATTTCAGCCTTTCTTTTACACACAGTTTTGGAAAGGATAAAGTAAAAGAAAAAAGAGACAGGTCGACAGGGGCAGAAGATGAAAAAGGAAGAGTGAATTAATTAATATTTAAAATCTATTTTCAGGATAATAAAGATAAACCGCATACTCTTTACGGCCTCATAAAAAAAGCGTTAAAAAAATTTGAATGATGGGCGTTAAGAAATGAAATTGATGTTACAAATGCCTGGCTTTGCTATTAGCCCGTAAGTCGTACAAAAGCCTTGTTACATTTTTTTGTTTGAGCGAATTTCATTTTAGACAATCATTTAAATTTTAAAACTTAAATAGACTCCATCCTTTTCCCTTCTCTGCAGGAGAAGGTGGCCGCGGTAGCGGTCGGATGAGGCCAGCCTTTATTTTTTTTGTTACTACTTTTTATCAAGAAAAAAAAGTAAACAGATACTGACATAAGCTGAATATTGCTTTACGGTTTAAATTAATTAGTCCATCTATTTTTTAGTAATCTGCCTCCAGGAGTATCCTTCATTTTACTTTTATATCTTTACCAACAAAGCAGCTCACAAAAATGGATACACATCTTCACCACAACCATACAGAAGCACATTTAAAAAGTTCGGATGCATTAAGAGATATCGTTATTGGCATGAGTGATGGCCTCACAGTTCCCTTTGCATTGGCCGCGGGTTTAAGCGGCGCTGTAAGCAGCAGTACCATTATAGTTATTGCAGGCATTGCAGAAATTTGTGCCGGTAGCATTGCGATGGGGCTTGGTGGGTACCTGGCAGGTAAAACCGAACAGGATCATTACCAAAGTGAAGTGAAGAGAGAATATGATGAGGTTGAAAACAAGCGGCACCTGGAGATAGAAGAAACAAAAGAATTTTTTGCCAATATTGGCCTAAGCCCTGCTTTGCAGAACCAGGCTACCGAAGAAATTGCACAGGACAAAGACCGCTGGGTAAATTTTATGATGAAGTATGAATTGGGTCTTGAAAAACCCGACCCTAAAAGAGCTACCAAAAGTGCATTGAATATTGGCCTCTCGTACATTGCCGGTGGCATCATTCCTTTAAGCCCTTACTTTTTTATCAGCGATTCTTCTGAAGCATTAAAAATATCTGTAGTGGCAACCTTGATTTGTCTGTTTATATTTGGTTATTTTAAAAGTAAAATCACCGGGGTTAATCCTTTATGGGGTGCTGTAAAAGTTACTTTAATTGGTGCCCTTGCTGCTGCTGCTGCGTTTGGTGTTGCCAAACTATTTGAAGGGCACTAGTTTTTTGAATAGATCAGGGTGTATAATTTTGTTTCCATGCAGTAATAAATGAAACGGTATCAACCGTATGCTTTTTATTGGAAACAATATTTGCCATTGTCCATTCAATTTGTTTTTCAAAAGGGTGTTGCCTTACCGGACAATCATCTTTTGTGCAGATACGGCAACTGAATTCAAGACAGCCATCGGAGTGAACAAACAATTCCATAGATTCTCCATACTCGTTTTTAACAAGGGCGGAAAGCACATCAATTTCATGATGAGCCTCATGCACATTCATGTACCAGGGTACCGTAAGATGACAGTCAAGGTGAATGGTACCGCCATACTTAATGATGCGTAAATTATGAAGGTCTATCCAGTTAGGCTTTCTGTTTGCATTTAACATCACCACCAGTTTTTCCAATAGAACTGCATCGGCTTCATCCATAATACCGGCAACGGAAGTACGTACAATTTTATACCCCGTAAACATAATGATGAAGGCAAAGAGAAAAGCCACGGCACTGTCTATCCACCACAATTGCATAAAATACAGCAACACCAGCCCTGCAATAATACCAATTGTAGAATAAGTATCGCTTTGCAAATGTTTACCACTTGCTATCAGCACAAGTGTATTATTTTTTTTGCCTGTCTTGATACAAATACTGCCGGTAACATAATTGATTACTGCGGTTGCGGCAACAATCCAGATACCATAGTCTAATTTTTGTATGGGATGAGGATGGATCAGGTTATTGATGGCTTCATACACAATGATAAGGCCCGCCACAGATATCAGCGTGCCTTCAATGGCAGCCGAAAGAAATTCTGCTTTACCATGTCCATAAGGGTGATCCGTATCTTTTGGTTTGGCGCTTACATACAAACTATAAATACCTATAAGCCCCGCAACCACATTCACAGTGCTTTCCAAAGCATCCGTTAAAATAGCCACTGAGCCAGTAAGATACCAGGCCACTATTTTCATGATGAAAAGAACAACACCAATGAAAGTTATTATTTTTTGAAGCCGCAGGTTTTGCTGTGCTGTTTGCAAGAAAAAATTTTAGGCCGTAAAGATAACCTTATCCGCTTTGTACAGCTATGTTTAAAAAAAATAAATCGTTTTCTGTGCCCGGTGTATAAACGGGTTAGCTGCATAAATTGTTTGTGCAATGCTTACCTTTGCCAGCATTAACAAAATAGCAGGCTACCACCTGTAACATAATAAAAGTACCTCAAAGGTATGCAGTACAAGAGGGCGACGCAACAATGGTCTTCATTGCCTTGCAGCCCGGACAAATTTTTTTTTAATATGGAACTGAGTAAGAATTTTATTGCAGGAGAAGCAGAAGCGAAATGGTATGCCCACTGGATGGAGAAAGGATATTTTACCAGCACACCGGACGACCGGGAACCGTACACCATTGTAATGCCACCACCGAATGTTACGGGCGTGTTGCACATGGGTCATTGCCTTAACAATACTATACAGGATATTTTAATCCGCCGTGCAAGGATGCAGGGAAAGAATGCCTGCTGGGTGCCGGGAACCGATCATGCATCCATTGCTACCGAAGCAAAAGTGGTAGGCATGTTAAGAGAAAGAGGCATTGCAAAATCTTCTTTAAGCAGGGACGAATTTTTAGCGTACGCATGGGAATGGAAAGAAAAATATGGCGGTATTATTTTGCAGCAATTAAAAAAGCTGGGGTGTAGTTTAGACTGGAACCGGACCAGCTTTACCATGGATGAAGATTATTACAATTCGGTGATAAAAATATTTGTAGCACTGCACAACAAAGGCAGTATTTACCGCGGCAAAAGAATGATTAACTGGGATGTAAAAGCAAAGACAGCCCTGAGTGATGAAGAAGTGATAAGGAAAGAAACGCATCAGCAATTGTATTACCTGCGCTACCAGTTGGTAAACGAAGATGACACGCCGGTAATCCCAGACGTTGTGGAAGGTGGTGGTATTATTGTAGCGACCGTACGGCCCGAAACCATCATGGGCGACAGCGCCATTTGTGTACATCCTGATGATGAACGCTACAAATACCTGCATGGAAAATTTGCACTGGTGCCATTGATTAACCGCCGCATTCCCATTATTACCGATGAATATGTTACCATGGACTTTGGCACCGGCGCATTAAAGGTTACACCTGCACACGACTTGAATGATAACCTGCTGGGACAAAAACACCAACTGGAAATAATTGATATTTTAAATGAAGATGGCACACTGAATGAAGCCGCACAAATTTATATAGGCGAAGAAAGATTTGCTGCCCGTAAAAAAATAGTGGCCGAACTGGAAGCAAAAGGCTACCTGGTAAAAACTGAAAATTATACCAGCGAAGTTGGCTACAGCGAAAGGACAGACACGGTGGTAGAACCCAGGCTGAGCCTGCAATGGTGGGTTAG
>JAYUBR010000681.1:0-5005 GCA_043740775.1 Ferruginibacter sp.
ACTTTAAATTTCTGTTGGATACTTAAATCAGGAAGCCAGAGTTGCCATGAAAAAAAAGTGGAATTGTGTCCCGATTAAAATACGGGATGGACTGACGCCGATGTGGTTGTGCCATGTTAAACAACTGCTGGTAAAACCATGCATTATTTTTTTGAATGTTTTTCAAAAACGAATTATATATCTTAAAACAATAAACCAGATCAATTATGAACAACGATGCTTTTAAACTTTTTAACCCTGCACGCAGGGAATTTTTACGACAGGGAACTCTATTGGCCGGAGGCTTAATGGCGGCGCCACTTTTATCACATGCCAATTATTTTTCAGGTGCGGATGATACTATTAAAATTGCGCTGGTAGGTTGCGGAGGTCGTGGTACCGGAGCGGCAACACAGGCTTTGCTAAGTAAACAAAAAGTAAAACTGGTAGCCATGGCGGATGCTTTTCGTGACAATTTAGATACTTGTTTTAAATCGCTCAACAGTGAAGATATTGCTGAATCTACCAATGGCAGGGGAAATTTAAAAGGCAAGATTGATGTGCCGGAAGAGCATAAATTTACCGGCTTTGATGGTTACCTGCATGCCATTGCGTTAGCCGATGTTGTAATACTGGCAACCCCTCCGGGCTTCAGGCCCATTCATTTTGAAGAAGCTGTTAAGCAAGGCAAACATATCTTTATGGAGAAACCGGTAGCAACTGATCCTGCAGGCATTCAGCGGGTATTGGCGGCGGCGGCCATTGCCAAACAAAAAAAATTAAATGTAGTGGTGGGGCTTCAACGGCATTACCAAAACAGCTATCGTGAATTGTTTAAACGCAAGGATATGATTGGCGATATCACTTCTGCACAAGCCTGGTGGAACAATGATGGTGTATGGGTGAGGCCACGTAAATACAACCAAACGGAAATGGAATACCAGATGCGTAACTGGTATTATTTTAACTGGCTCTGCGGCGATCATATCAATGAACAGCATATCCATAATATTGATGTCATCAACTGGTTCAAAGGCGGCTATCCTGTAAGTGCACAAGGCCTGGGAGGAAGACAGGTGCGCAAGGGAAAAGACCATGGTGAAATATTTGATCATCATTATGTAGAATTTACTTATGCGGATGGAAGTATTTTGAACAGCCAGTGCCGCCACATCCCTGGCACGATGAGTAGGGTAGATGAATTGCTGATTGGTACTAAAGGCAAAATAAAAGCTGGTGACGCCAACATCACTGATCATAAAGGAAAAATATTGTACCAGTTTGATAAGAAAACAGAGAACAATGCTTACCAGACAGAGCACGATGAATTGTTTGCCGCCATTGCCAAAGGGGAATACAAATTCAACGATGCAGAAAATGGCGCCAGGAGTACAATGACTTCAATCCTTGGCCGAATGGCAACGTATACCGGGCAAGTGATTGAATGGGACAAAGCCATCAATTGCGGGCTGGACCTGCATCCAAAAGAATATTCATGGGATGCGTTGCCACCCTTGTTGCCGAATGCAGATGGATATTATCCTGTTGCAATACCGGGTGTGACAAAATATATTTAAGTAAACTATTACACGGATTTTTTACGGATTACTCTAATTAATAAACAAAAAGGCCAATCAGATTTTTGATTGGCTTTTTTGTTTTATTGTACCACCACATAGGCACATAGGAAACATAGATTTTCTTTTTGTATTTTCTATGTGACCTATGTGGTTAAAAAATTGAGTGGTGCAGGTTTCATCCATCGGCCCATGCGCTAAAATTACCCTCCTGTTATTTCATTGGCCTTTCTTTTAAATTTGCGTGGATCACTCCCATCCATCTGCACAATCTTTGGATAAAATTTTCCAAGCACATCCACTAAAGTTGTCTTGCTCTGCATTACTTCGTTGATATCCTTGTAGGCATGAGGCGCTTCATCCAGTCCGCCACCAATCAGCTTTACACCATGCGTTGCCAATTCTTTTTTCAAGATTTCATGGGTGATATTTGACAAGGCTTTGGTACGGCTCATCTTACGCCCGGCACCATGACTTGCAGAATTGATAGCAGCAGTTTCGCCTTTACCTTTTACAATAAAGCCCGGTGCCGTCATGCTACCCGGAATAATTCCAAGTACATCTTTACCAGCAGGCGTAGCACCTTTACGATGTACCATCACTTCTTTGCCATCAAGTGTTTCTTTCCATGCAAAGTTGCGGTGGTTCTCAATCATTGCCAATGGACTTTCACCAATCGCCTTCGCAATTTTTGCATGAATAGTATGGTGACAGGCACTGGCATAATCACCGGCCAAATTCATGGCCAGCCAGTATTCCATGCCTTCTTCGGTATCCATATCCAACCATGCCAAATGTTTTGCTTCATTGGGCAACACCGTTTTCTCCATTGCAATTTTTGTATAGTTGCCAGCAATCATAGCACCCATACCACGGCTGCCGCTATGGCTCAGCAGGCCAACATATTTTCCAACAGGCACATTAAAACTGTTGTCTGTTGCTGTAATTTCCACTTCGCCAAACTCTACAAAATAATTGCCGCTACCGGAAGAACCCAATTGATTCGCTGCTTTATTTTGCAGGCTATTCAAAAATGGAATCTCCGCAAACTCTTTCCGGTCCAGCACTTCATGCTGTGTCATAACTTCTCTTTTTTCCCTGGTATTAAAATCACGGCCAGCACCAAATAAAGTATGAGCAATCAGTTCACGCTGAAAATAGGCTTCTCTTTTTTTCAGTTCACCTGCATCAATCCTAAAAATACTCAGACACATCCTGCAGCCAATATCCACCCCCACAGCATACGGAATGATGGCGTTGTTGGTGGCCAGCACACCGCCAATGGGCAAGCCATAACCCTGGTGTGCATCGGGCATCAAAGCCCCTGCAACACTCACCGGCAGTCGGCTTGCAATTTCCATTTGTTTCAATACGCCGTCTTCAATATGCTTGCACCAAATACGTTGTAGTGAACACCCGTTTCATTCAGTGGAAAAGCCTCCCCAAACCCCTCCGAAGGAGGGGTTTGGGGAGGCTTTTCCAAGTAGTTTTCCGGCAATGGCAGCAAGGGTTTCATGTGTTGCATAACTTTCTGGATTGGCCAATACATCTTTTAATATCTGCAACGCATCTTCTTCGGTATGGTGTTTAAAATGCGTACACATGGTATGCATGGCCACACTTACTACCGGTCCTTCGGGATACCCGATGGCACGGATTTGTTTTCCTGTTAATTTTCATTTGTTCATAATTCCGTACTGCTGTTTGCAGTTATTTTTTTATAAATTGCAATAGCGCAATTTTA
Organism: Ferruginibacter sp.; assembly: GCA_043740775.1. Taxonomy (GTDB): domain Bacteria; phylum Bacteroidota; class Bacteroidia; order Chitinophagales; family Chitinophagaceae; genus Ferruginibacter. Next base: position 3,301 of record JAYUBR010000681.1, read on the forward strand.
TTTTTTAAATCATTTCCTATGCTCCATGCCGACATCCGCCAACAGATTCATATGCTTATAGACGAAGCCAATGAAAACCAATTGGATGCTATTCTTGAAGTGCTGCAACCTGCTGCCTCATCTTACACGCCGGAAGAAACCAATTCCTTTTACCAACGAGCAAAACAGTTTGAAGATAGCGGCAGCAATGGATATTCTGTAGAAGAATCCCATGCACTTATCCCCAGTAAATTCGAACAGGATGGCGCATAAAATTGTCATTTCGCCCGCTACCCATTTAGATGAATACGAAGCTTACGAATGGTATGAAAAACAATGTGCCGGTCTCGGTGAAGAACTGCTTAAAGAACTTGAAACTCTGCCTACAACAAAATTGTCGAACACCCTGAATACTTCGGCTTCATCGACGAAAGAAAAGAATTCAGGGATTATCTCCTTCCAAGGTTTCCATTTTTAATTGTTTACAGAATAGTTGCCAATACTGTTCAGGTAATTACGCTTCAACATGCTAAAAAGCATCCAGCAAAAAAGTATGGCAGTAATATTTGATAATAAATACCGGTTTAAATTCAAAATTCTGACCTGCTGTTTGCAGTTATTTTTTTGTAAATTGCAATAAATAATTTTTATGTCTTCTGTAGCTGTCAAATCCAAAAAGACTGTCCGTGCCAAACGCAGGCCAAAGGCTAAACCTATGACCAAATTGGAGATGGTTCAGAAAATGCTTTCCGATCAAAAGTTCATCCGGGAGGCAATTCAAAATGGTATAACCTTCCAAGAGCTAAAGGATAAATATGGCTATAAGTTTGCAACCATATAAATACCTTGTACTTAAACCGGACTATTACTCTTTTGTAACAGATTCCGGTATTGAATATATCTGTTACTTTTCTACTTATGCAGAATACTTCAAAAGTTATCCTGCTGTGGTTTCTTCCAAATTCTTCGCATTCAACCTTGAATTAGTTGATAAAAAGAAGAAAATGTCTGGAACAGACAAACGAATTGCTGACACGCTTATTACCATCGTCGGCGACTTCCTTAATTCAAAGATTAATGCTGTGGTATATGTCTGCGACAACTCTGATGGGAGGGAAGCAGTAAGAGCAAGAAAATTTTTAAGTTGGTTCAGATATTACGAACATCCATCTCATAAAATAATAAAAGTGAGCGGCGATTTTGATGCTGGTGGAATTATACTTTACACAGCATTACTCGTCCACAAAGGAAACAAACTTAAAAAAGAACTGATTCAGGCATACCTTGAATTGATAGATTCCGATGAAGAAGAAAAGTAACCGGATTATTTCAAATACCAGCATTAATTTTTCATAGCATCATCGACAGAGAGTGCAAAAACTATAATCAAAAAAGGTATCGACTTATACACAAGTTTTTAAACGCAGCATCAAAAAGAATTATTATGTTGTCTATCAAATATGAATGTACAAAAAGGCATATCCCGGGAGCAAATGTGGATGATCAGTCTTGATATGGAGATTGTTTCAGATAGCGTTGTGTGCTGATTGATTTATTTGTTAGCCATCTGGATTTAGATAAATTGGGTTTTACAAAGACCAAAGCAAAGAAAGAGGCTTGCCCGATATACCAGGGCGACCAGGGGCAGTTAAGCACTATGGCCATTAAGGCAAAAGCCGTTCTTGAAGTAGAAGCGCTTACAGTTTTAGCAGATAAAGGTTACCAT
>JAYUBR010000682.1:0-5000 GCA_043740775.1 Ferruginibacter sp.
CGTTTTAAGGTATTTGCCAGCTCTTTTTGTATAAGTGTATCGCCCTTTTTCCATTCTGTTGGTTTAACAAAAACAATGGGGCTTGTATTCAGTTGCTCAAATTCTTTTTTTAATTCGTTCAGGTCGCTGGCTTCATGCTGGCTGATGGCGTATCCTTTTTCTGCAAGGTCAATAGCAGGTTGTATCAATTGTTTAAAAGGGAGTTTTGCATATTTCATAGCAGCAAATATTCCGGCGATGGTACCGGGTACACCACTTGCCAGGTGGCCATCCTGCGATAACTGCATTTGTGGGTTACCGTTAGTATCAAGGTACATATCCCTGCTGGCTTTGGCTGGTGCCGTCTCCCTGTAATCAATGGTAATATTTCTGCCATTCTTTAAATGGGCAACCATAAAACCGCCGCCGCCAATATTGCCTGCACCCGGATAAACTACTGCCAGTGCCAGTTGCATTGCAATGGCTGCATCCACCGCATTGCCACCACTTTTTAAAACCTGCATACCCACCTTACTGGCCAATGGGTGTGCAGATACCACTGCCGCTTTTATGCCACTTAATTTTTTTTGTGAGTGGTATTGGTAAGCATTGATTTGTGCTGTACATTGCACAACCAGGCAATAGAATACAATACTCAACACAATCCTGTAATATTTCATCTTATATTTTTTGATTGTAAATTTTAAAAATACACGTATACCAAAACCACATCAATACTAAATACTTTTTATGAATAAAAAAATTGTTCTGTTTTTCTTTTTTATCTGTACCGCTTATTTTTCTTTTGCTCAAACCATTAAAAGCCCTGATGAATTTTTAGGTTATCCTTTAGGAAGTAAATATACACTTCACCACAAAATAGTAAGTTATTTTAAATACGCTGTTACTGCAATGCCCCAGGTAATGAAACTGGACCAATATGGCGAAACCAATGAAGGCAGGCCATTGCTGCTGGCCTATGTGGCAACTGCCGAAAACCTTGCGAGGCTGGAAGATATCCGTAAAAATAATTTACGGCTTACCGGTATATTGACCGACCAGCCGGGCAATGTAAATGCACCAGCCATAGTTTGGTTAAGTTACAATGTACATGGCAACGAAACCAGCAGCAGCGAAGTGGCTATGAAAGTATTGTATGAATTATTAAATCCTGCAAATAGCAATACAAAAGAGTGGTTAAAAAATACGGTGATTATTATTGATCCCTGCATTAATCCGGATGGCAGGGACAGGTATGTAAATTGGTTTACACAAATGTGTGGCAAAAATGCCAACCCCGACAGGCAGTCCAGGGAACATATGGAGCCATGGCCGGGTGGAAGAACCAATCATTACAATTTTGATTTAAACAGGGATTGGGCATGGCAAACACAGATAGAAACGCAGCAACGGTTAAAAATGTACAATCAATGGATGCCGCAGGTACACAGTGATTATCATGAACAGGGTTACAACAATCCTTATTATTTTGCACCAGCCGCTCAACCGTATCATGAAGCCGTTACACAATGGCAAAAAGATTTCCAGGTAATCATTGGGAAAAACAATGCGAAGTATTTTGATGCCAATGGCTGGTTGTATTTTACCAAAGAAGTGTTTGATCTTTTTTATCCTGCCTATGGCGATACGTATCCTATTTACAATGGTGCCATCGGTATGACCTTTGAACAGGGTGGTGGCTCAAGAGGTGGATCAGCAGTTATTATCAATAATGGGGATACGCTTACTTTAAAAGACAGGATTGCCCATCATTTTACTACCTCTATGAGTACGATTGAAATGGTGAATAAGAACAATAAAAAACTGATGAAAGAGTTTAGTAATTTTTTTACCAGCGAAAAAAATAATGGTGTTGGCGAATATAAATCTTTTGTTGTTACCGACATAAGCAGTACTAAAATAAATGCTTTAAAAAAAATGCTGGATGGCAATGGCATTGTGTATAACAGTGCAGCAATCAGCAATGCAAAAGGATATAATTATTTTTCAGGCAAAGAAGAAACGTTCAATGCAGCAGGCAGTTTGGTCATCAGTACGCACCAGCCAAAAGGTACGCTGGTAAAGGTTTTGTTTGAACCAAAATCAAAATTAGTTGATTCTGCCACTTATGATATTACTGCCTGGAGCCTGCCTTATGTGTACGGATTGCAGGCCTATGCGGTAAAAGAAAAAATTATGGCTACACCTTATGTTGCCAAACCAATCAATACCGTTATTCCCGAAACTTCGTATGGCTACCTGGTGAATTATACTTCTTTTGAAGAAGCTAAATTTTTAGCCGCTTTGTTAAATGCAGGTATCAAAGTAAGGTTTGCAGAAAAAGACTTTAGCCTGAATGGAAAGAAATTTCAACGGGGTACTTTGATTGTTTTAAAAAGAGGGAATGAATCAAAACTGGCCGCATTCGCCGCCGCAGTACAAAAAATGGATGTCAGCGTAACTGCTATATCAACCGGATTTATGGAAAGCGGCAGTGATTTTGGAAGCAATAAAACACACTTTATTAATAAGCCAAAAGTGGCGTTGGTAACGGGCAAAGGAGTAGATGCGGCGGCGGCTGGTGAAGTATGGCATTTGTTTGACCAGCAACTGGATTACCCGATAACCCTTATTAATGCAGATGATTTTGATAATGTAAGTCTAAAGAATATTGATGTAATTATTTTGCCCAATGGCAATTATAAATTTTTAAGCGATAAAGAACAAGGCGCAGCCTTAAAAACCTGGGTAAGGCAGGGTGGTAAAATTATTGCTATTGAAAATGCGGTTACTCAAATGGCCAATAACGACTGGGGTTTAAAGTTAAAAAAAGAAGAGGACGAAAAAGATAAAGATAAGAAAGACGAACAAAAAGTATCGTACGCAGATATTAAACTCTTCGAAGAAAATGAACATGATGGAATTAAAAGCAATATAGCTGGTGCAATTTATAGATTAGATATGGATAACTCTCATCCGCTGGCTTTTGGATATCCCAATTACTATTTTACTTTAAAGCAGGATGGTAATATATACGAATTTTTGAAGGAAGGATGGAATGTGGGGGTTATTAAAAAAGATAGTAAGGTAGCGGGTTTTGTAGGCAGTAAAGTAAAAGATAAAATTAAAGATGGTACTGCAATTGGTGTACAGGATTATGGCCAGGGCAGCATTGTTTATTTATCCGATGATCCTGTCTTTCGCAGCTTTTGGGAGAATGGAAAACTATTGCTGGCCAATGCAGTTTTTTTTGTGGGGCAGTAAGCGAGCATCGCCCCTGGCCCTTAAAGGGAGTAATTTAGAGGGAATAATAAAAATTTAAGGCTACAATCATTCCTGCTTCTTTGCGCTGAAATTTGTATCTGTAACGATTAAAAATATAATGAAATTGACACAAAATAATGCCCCTGATTTTTTAGCAAAACAAATAATCTGTTTGTTGTTGTTAATTTTTTCGCAAACAACGCTATTTGCTCAAAGCCAAAAAACATATACTTCTTCAGAAATATTACAGCAAATAAAAAAGCTGAATGTGCTGGGATCTGTATTGTATATAGCCGCCCATCCGGATGATGAAAATACCAGGCTGTTGGCTTACCTGGCCAATGAAAAATTAGTGCGTACTGGCTACCTTAGTTTAACAAGGGGTGACGGCGGACAAAATTTAATTGGCGATGAACAGGGTATAGATTTAGGGTTAATACGCACTCAGGAATTATTGTCGGCCAGGCGCATAGATGGCGCCGAACAGTTTTTTAGCAGGGCGTATGATTTTGGATTTTGTAAAACTCCGGAAGAAGCATTGAAAACATGGGGCCATGATAAAATTTTAAGCGATGTGGTTTGGGTGATCCGCAAATTCAGGCCGGATGTAATCATTTCACGTTTTCCGGAAGATAGCAGGGCAGGACATGGGCATCATGCAGCTTCGGGTATCCTTGCCCGGGAGGCTTTTGATGCTGCCGCAGACCCTGCAAAATTTCCTGAACAGTTACAGCAAGGCGTTACCGTTTGGCAGGCCAAACGCATGTTATGGAACACGTTTAATTTTGGCAACACCAATACACAAAGTGAAGACCAATTTAAACTGGATGCAGGTATGTACAATCCCTTGCTGGGCAAAAGTTATGGCGAGCTCGCTGCGCTTGGTCGTAGCCAGCACAAAAGCCAGGGCTTTGGCGTACCGGCACAAAGAGGAGAGGCGATTGAATATTTCGCAACTATCAAAGGAGATAAGCCGGCGAATGATTTGTTGGATGGTGTTGACATAAGCTGGAAAAGAACAGGCAACCAGAATGCGGTACAGTCAACGATTGACTCCATCTATAAAAATTATTCGGCAGAACATCCGGAGAATAGTGTACCTCAACTGGTGAGATTGTATCGAAAAATAGCTGCCATAAAAGATGAATACTGGAAAGAACAAAAACAAAATGATATAAAAAAATTGTTGGAGTATTCCAGCGGTCTGTTTATGGAAGCCACTGCTGCCAGCCAGTATGCAGTGGTGGGCGACAGTGTGAAAATTACCACCACCATCAACAACAGGATGGGCATTGCCATAACAAATGCCGATGTAAATATGTATGATATTTATCACGGTTTTGATGCATTGAAAAAGAATACAAATACAATTTTTGGTTTGTCTGTTTATATGCGGCCCGATCAAAAAGTATCTCAACCTTACTGGCTGGAAAATAAAATGGATAAGGGAAGTTTTAATATCTCTGATCAGCAGCAGATTGGTAAGGCAGAAAATGAACCCCTGGGTATTTTATTTGGTGCAACCATTGAAGGCGAAAATTTTAAATTTAAAAAAACAATCCGATATAAATATACTGATCCGGTGAAGGGCGAAATTTACCAGCCGGTGCAACTGATTTACCCTGTTAATATCAACAGTGCCCCCTCCATGTTGATATTTAAAAATGATGATGTAAACGTTAAAAGAAATATTCATTTTACATTACAGGCCAATATGACGATTAACGAACAGGCGCAATTTAAATACAATAATAACA
>JAYUBR010000683.1:0-1440 GCA_043740775.1 Ferruginibacter sp.
TCCTGCCAGGTCTTCGCCGTCCATCAACGGTATTTTCTGTGTTATTCCTTACTGAACCAATTTATTTGACTGTATTTTCAATTTACAGCTTAGGGTTTAAGCCTACTGCCTTCTTTGCTTTACGCTTTCTTATGTCTTTCCCGCAACACACCTATCACATCCTGCAAACAAAATCCTTTTGCCTGCAATAAAATGAGGTAATGAAACAGCAGATCAGCCGCTTCGTCTTTAAATAAATCAGCATTGTCATCTTTGGCTTCAATCACTAGTTCCACTGCTTCTTCACCAACTTTTTGTGCCACTTTATTGATCCCTTTTTTAAATAAAGAAGATGTGTAGGATTGATCAGAAGGATTATTTTTTCTATCAGCAATAATATTTTCCAATGCGGATAAAAAATGAATGCCGGTATTTTTTTCATTGAAACAGGTATCGGCACCCGTATGGCAAACCGGCCCAACAGGATCAGCTTTAATCAGCAGGGTATCATTATCACAATCAATGCTGATGGATTTTAATAAAAGAAAATTACCACTCTCCTCTCCCTTCGTCCATAACCTGTTTTTACTTCTGCTATAAAAAGTAACTTTTTGCAACTCCTTTGTTTTTGCCAATGCTTCTTCGTTCATAAAACCAAGCATCAGCACTTTGGCCGTTGCATTATCCTGTACTATTGCCGGCACAAGGCCATCTGAGTATTTTGAAAAATCAATGGTCATATTCTTATGGCTATTTTTTCGTTTGATAAATATTCTTTTAATTCCGGAATCCCAATTTCTTTGTAATGAAAAATGCTTGCGGCCAACGCTGCGTCAGCGTTTCCTTCCAAAAATATTTCTTTAAAATGTTCCATCGTTCCGGCACCGCCAGAGGCAATTACCGGAACAGGTAGTTCATTAGATAACCGCAATGTAATGTCAACAGCGAAGCCTGCTTTCGTACCATCGTTATTCATTGAAGTCAGCAAAATTTCGCCTGCACCCAAGGCCACCGCCTGCTTTGCCCAGTCAATTGTTTTTGTGTCAGTTTTTGTTCTGCCGCCATTTAAATAAACATACCATTCTCCGTCAGCTTCTTTTTTTGTATCAATTGCCAGCACTACACACTGGCTGCCAAAACGATTACTCAAGTCGGCTATCAGTTCCGGATTTTTAAAAGCCGCTGTATTCACAGAAACCTTGTCTGCTCCATGTTGCAGCAATATCGCCACGTCTTCCAGGGTACTAATTCCACCGCCAACGGTAAAGGGAATATTGATGTTGGCTGAAATTCTTTTTACCAGCTCAATCAGTGTTTTTCGCTTTTCAACAGTTGCGGTAATATCTAAAAATACCAGTTCATCCGCGCCCTGTTGAGAATACAATAATGCCAGTTCAACCGGATCGCCTGCATCACGTATATTTTCAAAGTTTACTCCTTTAACCGTACGCCCATCTTTAA
>JAYUBR010000684.1:0-1440 GCA_043740775.1 Ferruginibacter sp.
CTTGCCCATATCCATGTGTGCAACCAGCAACGTACCTTTATTGGTAAGCCTTGCATGACGGAATTGTCCATGTACACTTTTTGGATTACCTACAGGAACACTAAACTCTTTTACTATTTTACCGGTAACAATATTTATTACAATAACTTTTCCTGTATCCCCATTCTGCACTAACAGCACATGGTTTTTTCCAATTGGCTGTGCAGTATGTACTTCATGTGCCGGAGGTGCATCATAGTGCCACAACAGTTTTTTATCCTTATCAATTAAGGTTACCCCAAACTGATGCGCAAAGAGAATATTTCCATTGGTCATTAAAACAGCATCACTTATTTCGCCTTTTGTAAGGGTGTCTTGATACCACCAGGTTATCTGCCCTTTTTGAACAATATACATGTTCTGCGTTTTGGTTTCCCCGGCATAAAAAAAATCATATTGTTGAAGGCCTTTGCCTGGTAATACATCCGGAGATAGCTTTTTTTGCTGGCCGGTTACTGATGTCTGGCATAGTACATTTACTGTTATGGCAGATAAAAGGTTGATACAGGCCAATAATTTCATACCGCTTTTTTTAAATTTATTATGAACATACGATATTTTAATTTGCTAATGACCAGGTAATTTTTACGCTACTGAAATTAGTTGTTTTTATTTTAAGAAGCCCGGTGATTACTAATGTATATGATTACAGGTTGATGGTTTGCCATTTACCTCCCTGGCGCAAGGCGAGCCGTGAATTGTTTATCCTTCAATTGATGCACGCATGGCAGAAAAGGTATTGTGAGTTAGCCATGCTTGGGCCGGTGTTGTTAGTGAGGTCACTACCATGGCTAAGAGACTAAAATACCTTATCTATTGCTTCGGCTAAATGTGTGCAAACTGCTGACTGGTGGTTTTCAGCGACGGAATAAACAATTTTTAAAGCTCCACTACTGTGGGGCTTTTTTATTTTAACAAGTTGTAATGAAACTTAACCTGCTGTTTCCCGTCTCATTGCTGTAATTATTAATCATAAAAATATTCACTCATGAAAAAGATTTTTACCTATTCAATTGCAGCGGTATTGGTTGCAATTTTATTTACCAGTTGTGTTAAAGAAAAGGTAGTATATGATAACAGGTCCTCCTGGCTTTCACAGGAGAGGGGCGATGTGGTATTTAGTAACAACTCCTGTGGATTATATGTAGTAGAAACAAAGTATGGATATACCATTGTTAAAAACCTTGATGGATTAAGGACCTATGAAGGTGATATGATGTATGGAAACTTTGGCAGTAATGGCACCAGGGATTTCTTTAATTATACTGCAGATATAGTTACCAGAGGAAACGTGGTGGAATATGATCTTACTTATAATGAAGCCTTGGGTGCAATTGATTATTATTGTCCTTTAGGTAAAGCAAGTGGATTAAAAATGAAGCAAAGTGCAACTTCACAAAG
>JAYUBR010000685.1:0-4997 GCA_043740775.1 Ferruginibacter sp.
TCAACGAAATTTCATCTTCTATTATCAGCAACTTCATCATTAAAAATAAAAGATAATTCTGAGGGAATGCTGATTATAAAAATAATTAGCGGTAAAAAAATAATTGACCGGGCCAGGAAGCAATGTGGAACTGCATGGGCGTCGCACTCTTGTACTGTTTTTTTTAATGCGGCTTCCGCTTTCTATTCTCAGGTAATGCTAAGTTGGCTTCAGTTTTACAAAACAATAACGCAACCTGTTAAAGTAATTTGTATCAGATGTAATATCTTCAACATTGCTACAGAATCATTCATCATCTTTATTGCTAAAATATTAAAAACATGCAATCCAAACGGTTAATACTCTCAACAATCATCCTGCTAAGTGCTGGTATGATATCCAAAGCGCAACAAGCTGATAAAATTCATTTACTCAATACTTTCCATATCAAAAGCGAAGGCGGGTGGGATTATATTGCTATTCAGCCAAACTCCAGTAAATTATATGTATCACATGGTAACCAGGTAAATATTCTTGATAAAACCACCGGCGATTCATTGGGTATTATCCCCAACACAACGGGCGTTCATGGCATTGCATTTGTACCGTCCTTAAATAAAGGCTACACCAGTAACGGACGACTCAATAACATTACAGTATTCGATTTAAAAACGAATGGCATTCTTTCTCAAATAGCAACGGGCGAAAACCCGGATGCTATTTTTTATGATGATTTTTCAAAGAAAATAATTACCTGTAATGGCCGCAGTAAAGATCTTTCCATCATTGATCCCGTAACAGAAAAAGTGGTGGCGACTATTGCAGTAGGTGGCAAACCAGAAACGGCAGTAAGTAATAACGCAGGAAAAATATTTGTGAATGTCGAAGATAAAAATGAAATAGTGGTAGTAGATATTAAAAAGAATATTGTTGAAAAACATTGGTCGCTATTACCAGGCGAAGCGCCAACAGGACTGGCATATGATGCAACGACTAAAAGGCTTTTTGCCGGTTGTGGCGACAATAAATTATTAGTGATCATCAATGCAGAGAATGGCGGCATTGTAGATAAATTACCAATTGGTGCAGGCTGCGATGGAGTATGGTATGATGCTGCACAAAAATTAATCTATACCAGCAACGGCGAAGGAACCATGACGGTAGTGAAAGAAACAACCAAGGATAAATTTGTGGTAGCGGCAACCATCACCACAAAAAAATCTGCAAGAACCATTGCTGTTGATGAAACAACGCATAAAATATATTTACCCGCTGCAGATATGGAAGCTGCACCAGCAGGCGGCGGCAGGCCAAAAATGATTGCGGGTACCTTCCAGGTATTGGTATTTGGTCAATAAGTTTTACCGTAGTTTTTATAGATCATCGTATGTCGTTTAATAGAACGGCATACGATTTTTGTTAGGGCATTCATTAGCGGGTACTAATTTCCTGCTTTCAAATAATACCACGCATTATCAGTTGCATACATTAAATTGAGTTCAGTTTAACGAATACAACCCTTGCATATGAACAAGTTATTTTATTGGATAGGAATCTTTCTTCTGCCGGTGGGTGTTTTTGCCCAAAAGGCAAAACTGGCTGAACTGTCTAAGTTTTATAAACCAGTAACAACACCCATTTTAAAAGCCGATTCCACATTGGTATTTTATGATTCACTCAAAAAGGAAAATGTAAAATGGCAAAAAGCTGATGTATTTAATCCGGCAGCAATTGTAAAAAATGGCAAAGTGTATTTGTTTACCCGTAGTGAAGATAATCCGGCTGCAATACTAGGCGGCCGCACCTCACGTATAGGTCTTGCCGTAAGTGCCGATGGACTTCATTTTAAAAATTTCCCTACACCGGTTTTATATCCCGATGAAAGTAAATTTAAGCAATACGATTATCCGGGTGGATGCGAAGATCCCCGTGTGGTGGAAACCGCAGAGGGCCAATATGTGATGGCCTACACAAGCTGGAACTATGATGTACCACGTTTATCCATCGCCATTTCTAAAGACCTTTTTTATTGGGAGAAGAAAGGGCCTGCTTTTGCAACAGCCTATAATGGTAAGTTTTTGAACATGGCTTCCAAGTCGGCCTCCATGATTACTGAAATGAAAAATGGGCGGCCAGTACTGGCAAAAATTAAAAATAAATACTGGATGTATTGGGGCGAATATTTTGTAAATCTTGCCTGGTCTGCAAATCTTTCTGACTGGAACCCTTTGGTGGATGAAGCGGGTGAATTAAGAAAAGCAATGATTACAAGGCCCGGTAAATTTGACAGCGATCTCACAGAATGCGGCCCCCCTGCATTGGTTACAGACAAAGGAATATTGCTGTTATACAATGGAAAAAATGCTACCGGTGAAAAGGCAGATACATCTCTTCCAAAAGGAACTTATTCGGTTGGAGAGGTAGTATTCGATATCAACAACATGGAGAAGATCGTTTACAGAACCGATACCTGCCTGTTGAAACCCTCGTTGCCGCATGAAATAACCGGGCAGTATACAGCAGGTACCACTTTCTCGGAAGGGCTTGTTTATTTTAAAGGTAAATGGTATTTATATTATGGTACGGCAGATTCATTTATAGGGGTAGCTGTTGCAAAATAAACAGGTTAGTTATCAGCCATCACTACATCAACGTTATCAATAGCTGAATATCATTAACTTCGTAAAAAGAATTTTTAGTGAGAAGAGGTTTTAAATTTGTTTTTATAGTATTTATTTCGTTGCTTACCAGTTTTAACTTAACTGCACAACTCTGCCAGGGCAGCCTGGGCGATCCGATTGTTAATATAACTTTTGGTTCAGGAGCTAATCCTGGTAACAGTTTATCTGCGGCCACCACAACGTATCAATATCGTAGTTACGATTGTCCGGGAGATGGCTTTTACACCGTTTTAAACAGCACCAATGCTTGTTTTGGCGATACATGGCATAGCCTCAGTACCGACCATACTGGTAATGGCAACGGCTATTTTATGCTGGTAAATTCTTCTTTTGATCCCAGCGCATTTTACCTTGACACGGTGAAAGGTTTATGTGGCAATACTACCTATGAATTTGCCGCCTGGGTAGTGAATGTTTTAAAGCAGTCAGCCTGCAATGGTATTGGTATTAAACCCAATCTTACTTTTAGTATTGAAAAAACAGACGGAACAAAATTGCAATCATATAATACTGGCGACATTCCATCACAGTCAACTCCGGTATGGCAACAATTTGGTTTTTTCTTTACAACTCCTGCAAGCGTATCTGATGTGGTACTAAGAATATTTAATAATGCGAAGGGCGGTTGTGGCAACGACCTTGCTTTGGATGATATTACCTTTCGTGCATGTGGTCCGAAAATAACGCCTTCCATTACCGGCAATGCTTCTACTACGGCCGTGGTTTGCGAAGGCTATGCCCGGTCATTTACTTTTACCTGCAATGTTTCTCCAGGATTTAATAATCCTGTTTTTAAGTGGCAACAAAATATAAATAACGGAACCTGGACAGATATTGCAGGAGCAACCACCACTTCCCTTACTAAAAATTTCCCTGCCAACACAGCTGTTGGTAATTACAATTACCGGTTAACAGCATCGGAAATTGGCAATGCTGCTTCATTGCAATGCAGGGTGGTGGCCGATCCGCTGGTAGTACAAGTTGTGGCGAACCCGGTGCCGAATGCAGCAAACAATGGCCCTGCCTGTGTTGGGACTAACCCGATGTTAACAGCAACTGACGGCATGCAATATGCCTGGACGGGTGTAAACAATTTTTCTGCCACTGGTTCTCCGGCTTCAGTTAATTCCATTCAGCAAAACCAGGCCGGGAAATATTATGTACTTGTTACTAATAGCAGCGGTTGTACGCATTCAGATTCAACGGTTGTAAAGGTAAATCCTATTCCAACCGCAGCGGTTACTTTTTCATCTGCAACTATTTGCATAGGTAATTCTATTCAGTTAAAAAGCAGTGGCGGCGTAAGTTATGTGTGGGTACCTGCTACGGCATTGTCATCTGATATTATTTCCGATCCTGTAGCATCACCCGGCAATACCACCAAATATGTAGTAACAGTTACCAATCAGTTTGCCTGTACAGATACTACAGCCGTTTTAATAACGGTAAATGAAAAGCCAACTGCCAATGCAGGGCCGGATAAAATAATTATCAGGGGCAGGTCAATACTATTGCAAGGCAGCGCCACAGGCCAATCGCTTGAATATTTGTGGCAGCCATCTATCAATCTGGACAACGCACAGTTGCTTCAGCCGCTCGTAAAGCCACCGGCAGATATTAATTATATTTTAACCGTAACTTCCACCAACGGTTGTGGCATTGCTGCAGATACCGTGCATGTTTTTGTGTTCAACGATATTTATATTCCAACCGCATTTTCGCCTAACGGAGATGGGTTAAATGATACGTGGAAAATTCCTGCGCTGGCAGCATTTCCTTCATTTGAATTATCTGTGTTTAACAGGTTGGGACAAGTAGTATTTAAGAATAAGAATACCAATTTGCCCTGGGATGGTAGATTTAAAGGAAGCCCTGTTGCTGCGGGAGCCTATGTTTATATAATAGACTTAAAACAGTTTCCTGGAATCGTGAAAGGATCGGTTTTAATTATCCGATAGCATTTGTCACGGAAGAAATATCTTTAAGGCAGTCAATGATGCTGTAAATTCTATTATAAATATGTTGCCACTTATCGAACTTTGATACGGCATAAAAAAATCCCAACAACTCAAAGCTGTTGGGATTTTTTATAAGTTTAAAAACTTTGTGAAAATGTACTCCTAAAAATTAAAAGCAAGTTTAGTAAACAACCTTGTGCCGTTGAAGCCCATTTGAACAGAATCCCACGGGCCGCCAGATTCATTATCCCCATACCAATTTTTCGCCAAAGGATTAACGCCAAGATCAGGATGAACGTTTAATAAATTGTCTGCGCCAATGAACAGCGATATTTTATTGCTGAACTTATAAGATACAGAAACATCTGTAGTTATCTTT
>JAYUBR010000686.1:0-4993 GCA_043740775.1 Ferruginibacter sp.
GGCGTACCGGTATGCGGACATAATTTTGGATCCAGTCCATCAATATCAAAACTGATGAATACCGTTTGCGGTAACTGGCTGATCATCTCCTTTGCAATAACATGCCAGGTTTGCCCTTCATACAGACGCTCCCGGATGTCTTTATCAAAATAAGTAATTACCCTTTGTTTGCTGGCTTCAATATAATCCCATTCTTCTTCACAATAATCTCTTACCCCCACCTGCACCAGTTTGGTTAACTGTGGAATTTCTTCCAGCGCATTGTACATAATGGAAGCGTGTGAGTAATTAAAATTCTCGTAGGCCTTTCTAAGATCGCAATGCGCATCAATTTGTAAAATGCCAAAATCGCCGTGCTTTTCGGCAATGGCTTTAAAAAATCCCAGGGGAGTACTGTGGTCACCTCCCAGTAACCCAACCAGTTTTCCGGCATTCAGCAGGTCTTTGGTTTGTTCAAATACCCAGTCGTTTAAAAAAATACTTCCTGCATTCACTTCTTTCAGTGTTTTGCACATAAACTTATTATCCTTAACCTCTTCACCTTCGGCTATATAATTAATGTATAATTCGGCTTCTTTACGCAGGTAATCGCTCTTCATCAATATCTTTCTATCGCAGGGGCGCATAAAAAAACCCTGCTTCCAGGCATCTTTCAATTCAGGATCAAAAAGGTCTACCTGCAGGCTTGCTTTAAACACATGCTCCGGAGCCCTTGCTGTACCTGCATTGTAGCTTACTGTAACTTCCCATGGAATGGGTACTATTATTAACCGGGCTTCTTCTTCTGTAAAAGGTAAACCAAAAATATTGTTGTTAGGGTTTCCAACCGAATTGGGATCAAATTGTGAGAGGTCTGTCATTACAAATAATTAATTAATTTATCGGGTCATTTATACACATGCAAAACGGCGGCAAAGATAGCAGATACCAAACAAAACAAAAGGGAAATTGTTAAAAGATATGCACCGGAATATGCCCGGAACATGATAGTTGTCATTGATATTATTATGCAAATCACAGCCGTTTTGTGTTACCTTTACTGCGTTAATTTATAGTTATGAAAAAAACGCATATCGTTCTTTTAGTTGTTATTGCCATTGCCATCGGAACACTGATTATGCTCTCCGTTGATTTTTCAACATACGACACCGTTGCTTCTGCCCGGCAGAAGCAAGGCAAATTTGTACACCTGATTGCCCGGTTAGACCGGACCATTCCACTGGATTATGACCCTGCAAAAAACCCGAACTACCTTTCCTTTGTTGCAAAAGACAGTCTGGGTAATGCTACCAAAGTAGTATACCACAATACCAAACCCGCAGAGCTTGAACAGAGTGAAAGAATAGTGTTAAAAGGCAAAATGCAGGGCGATGTTTTTGAGTGCAGCGACATCTTACTAAAATGCCCCAGCAAATACAAAGACGATAAAAAAGTGTTGGAAAAAACAGTTGGCGAGAAGTTGTGAGTTGTGAGTTGTGAGTTTTTGGAGTTATCTGTCTTCAATTATTAATTATTAATTTTTAATTATTAATTTTCCCATCCCTCTCTTTAAAAAATAAATACATTAAAAAAAGCCCATGCAATTTGAAGGAGAACATCTGTGGATTGGAACCGTAGGTCATAGTTTTATACTGGTTGCTTTTACAGCCTCCCTGCTTGCAACCATTGCCTATGCCATTGCTGCTGCAAAAAAAGATGCGGCGGAAAAATATTCATGGATCAAATATGCAAGGGTTAGTTTTTTTATACAATGTGCTGCGGTGCTTGCTGTATTTAGCTGCATTTTTTACATCTGTTCGCACCATTACCTCGAATACCTGTATGCCTATAAACATACTTCCAAAGAACTGGAATATAAATACCTGCTGGCATGTATCTGGGAAGACCAGAGCGGTAGCTTTTTATTATGGTCCATCTGGCATTGTGTGTTAGGTATAATTCTTATCAACAAAACAAAAGATTGGGAAGCACCTGTTATGTCGGTGGTAAGTTTAGCACAGGTATTTTTGGCCATGATGATTATGGGATTGTACATCCTGGGTACCAAGTTTGGCAACAGCCCATTTGTATTAACCAGGAACGAAATCAACGGGCCTATTTTTGGAAGGTCTGATTATTTAAGTTTAATAAAAGATGGCGTTGGCTTAAATGTTTTATTGCGCAACTACTGGATGGTAATACATCCGCCGGTTTTATTTTTGGGCTTTGCCTCTACGATTGTTCCCTTTGCCTTTGCCTACGCAGGCATACAAACAAAACGTTTTGGTGATTGGGTTAAGCCCGCCCTGCCCTATGCCTTGTTTAGTGCCGCAGTGCTGGGTGTGGGTATTATGATGGGTGGAAAATGGGCCTATGAATCTTTATCATTTGGAGGTTACTGGGCATGGGACCCTGTTGAAAATGCATCGTTAGTACCTTGGCTGATATTGATTGCCGGGCTGCACACCATGGTGGTGTACAAGGCTACCGGGCATTCCCTAAGGGCAAGTTATTTATTTGCCATACTCACTTTTGTATTTATTTTGTACAGCACTTTTTTAACCCGAACGGGTATTTTGGGCGATACCTCCGTACATGCTTTTACTGAAGCAGGCAGGGCCATGAATATTTTAATCTTTTCCTTCCTCGCAGTATTTACTTTATCGTCGCTTACATTATTCTTTATCAACATCAAAAAAATTCCGGCAATACATACTGAAGAGGCTACCAGTTCCCGTGAATTCTGGATGTTTATTGGTTCACTGGTTTTCTTTTTATCTGCTTTATTTATCATTGCCAAAACATCTACGCCGGTTATCAATTCAGTGTTCGGTACCAAAATGGCACCGCCGGAAGATGTAGAATTCTCCTACAATAAAGTAATGGTGCTGGTAGCCGTTATCATCGGGTTGCTGAGCGCTATCACACAGTATTTAAAATATAAAAATACCCCTACGGCCTACATTGTTAAAAAGCTTGCGCTGCCAACGTTGATCGCTGCCGTTATCACTGCTTTGCTGGCAATATTTTACCCGCTCACCTATTACAAGCAGGGTCCCGGCTTTTTGATTGCATTGTATTTTGCATTGTTTGCCACCATCTATTCAGTAATATCCAACGCAGGTTATATCTGGAGCGGATTGAACGGCAAACTAAAAGGTGCAGGTGCTTCCATTGCACATTTGGGGTTTACTTTAATGATTGCAGGAATGCTTATTTCTGCAGGTAATAAAGAGGTAATCAGTACAGAAAAATTTAAAGATTTTAATATCCCCATGGGCATTGACCCGCTTACCAAACAACAGGATGTTGCTGCAGAAAATATTAACCTCATAAAACAGGTTCCCAAAAAAATGGGACCCTACGATGTTACTTTTTTAAACGACAGTGCTGGCCTTGAAACAGGTAAACGTTTTTATCATTTATTGTTTCAGCGTACGGATGCCGCTACCAAAAAAATTACCGAATCGTTTATACTGAGCCCCGATGTTTACCTCATGAAAAATAACAACATGAGCAGTAACCCCGATACAAAAAATTATTTATCGCATGATGTGTTTACTTATATCTCGTATGCGCTAAACCCCGACAGGGAAAAAGATACCAGTTCTTTTAAAATACATGAAATAGCCATTGGCGATACCATTTTTTATTCAAAAGGTTTTATGGTGCTGGATGAGGTGGTTAAAAACCCGGCAACCAATAAATTTAAAATCCCCCTCACCGGCCCTGCAGTAGCTGCTCACCTTACCATTACAGACAACGACAAAGAGCAATACAAGGCCGCCCCGATGATACTGATAGACAGTATGGGCATTAACCAGGTGGATGATACGGTGTATGCGCAAAACCTGTACATAAAATTTGCAGGGGTAAGCAGCGACCAGAAAAAGATAAAAATCGGGGTGAAAGAATCGGATAAGATGATTGATTTTGTAACTCTGAAAGCCTATATTTTTCCTTACATAAATCTTGTGTGGATCGGCCTGGTAGTGATGGCCATTGGCTTAATCATGAGCATGATCCGCAGAGCAAATATTTCTTCCAAAGCAGGTATCATTGTACTTTTGCTGGTTTCTGCCGGGTTGTTTTATATGTTTTTACTGGCGAATTGATAGGAACACGCATGACGCTGATTGGGGCGGGTTAATACTGATTTTTTTGTCCGGGCAAAGAGCAGCTTTGTGGATTATTTTGGGTATCCTGTCCGCCAAAGACCACATGCTTTTAAAAATTTTATTGTGGAACTTACCTGCGTAATAGATTGCCAATATTATCTGCACAGTTTAGTAAAGCAGCCTATTTTGGATGTATTGACGTAATGCTTTATTTTTATTGGTGGGCATATGAGAGTTGGCTGCCATTTCGCAACATGACTATTAAATTGATAAAAATTACTTGTGCACTAACATGAACAAAATAAAATTTTTTCTTAGCAAAGATTTCAGGATTTTCTTGCCTATCCTTAGTATTCTAACGTGGCTACTTTCTGTTTTTACTCTTGTAACTTTTATTGCAACCATATTCGATTGCGCTATCAACAATTCATTGACATATCCATCTACTCAAGGGATCAATACTTTTTTATCCGGGCATAAAAAGTTTAAAGAATTATATGGGGCGACCGTTGCTCTAGTCATTGCCTATATGGCAGTAAAACAGTACCTACATTCAAATACTTTACAAACACTTGATTTCTTTTTTGAAAAATTGGTGCCGGCAGCTAATGATACAATCAATAGTGCCACGAAAAAACTTTCGTTGAAAATGTCAACCCCTAGTCTAATAAAATATTTAAATAATAAGCAAATTAATTTTACAGCTGAAGAATTAAATGATATAGAACCCCAACTGCGTACGGAGCTTTTAGCATTACATATAAATGATTTAGAATTTCAAACTAAAGCAGTTCTAACATTAGGGTATTTTGAGTCTTTTTCCATTAAGTTGACTAGAGGATTAGTTAACTACAAGTTAATTGAGGATGCTTGTTCAAAAGCTTTTTGCGTCCAAG
>JAYUBR010000687.1:0-4988 GCA_043740775.1 Ferruginibacter sp.
AATCCCCTGCTGCCGAGGTTTTGGCAACCAGGTGTTTATATTCAAACAAAATTTATGGGAACTGATTGCGATATTATTGTAAAAGACCAGCAACTGTGGGGCAAAAATCACAACTACCTTGAAGTGGTGGTGGATGGTAAGCCGGTAAGGTTGCAAACAAAATCAGCTATGGATACAATTGTTGTTGCCAGGCATCTGTCAAACGGCATCCATACCCTATTGATCTGTAAAAATACCGAAGCCAATATTGGTTACCTGGAGTTTGCAGGCCTGCGATGTAAACAGTTGGTAAAGCCATCTCCAAAAGCTTCCAGAAAAATGGAATTCATCGGTAACTCCATCACCTGTGGTACAGGCAGCGATCAATCTGAAGTACCCTGTGGCAAAGGCGTTTGGCAAGATCAGCGCAATGCCTATTTAAGTTATGGCCCAACCGTAGCACGTGTTTTAAATGCGCAATGGCAGCTAAGTGCGGTGTCGGGCATTGGCCTTATGCATAGCTGCTGCAATATGAACATCGTTATGCCACCGGTGTTTGATAAGACAGACATGCGGGGCGATTCGCTGTTGTGGGATTTTAAAAAGTACCAGCCTGCGGTAGTAACAGTATGCCTCGGGCAAAATGATGGCATACAGGATTTGCTGATTTTTTGTAACAACTATGTACTTTTTATAGATCAGTTAAGAGCGCATTACCCGGCTGCACAAATTATTTTATTAACCAGCCCAATGGGCGATGCCACAATAACTGCAGTGTTGAAAAATTATTTATCAGCCATTAAAAAAACAGCAAATAATAAAGGCGATAAAAACGTAGACATCTATTTTTTTAAAAAGCGTTATCACAATGGATGCGACAGTCATCCTGACCTGGCAGAGCATAAACAAATAGCGATGGAGTTAAAAAGTTTTATCAAAAATAAAATGAAATGGTAACCATTAAAAAAAAGCGAATCAAAAATTGTTCAGGACTGATATGGATTTTATTACTGGCTTCAGCAATGCAATCGTCAGCACAAAACAAATTGAAACTGATTGATGAAAAAGCTACAACAGAAACAAAAGCATTGTATCATAATTTATACAAGCTGTCTCGAAAGCATATACTTTTTGGTCACCAACATGCCACAGAATATGGGCATGGCTGGTTTGGTGACGAAGGCAGATCGGATGTAAAATCTGTTACAGGATCGCATCCTGCAGTGGTTGGCGCAGACTTTAGCGGACTATCCGGCAGGCCAGAGGGCATGATAGAAGCAGAAAAAATTTCTTTGCGAAAACACATCTCAGATACCTATAACCGGGGTGGCATTACTACCGTTGCATGGCATTTTAATAACCCTGTTTCGGCCGGTGGATTTTATTGGAAAGATTCTGTTTCACTGCCCGCAGTAAAATTAATTATACCTGGTGCGGAGCAGCATGAAAAGTACACAGCCATTCTGCGCAGCATTGGTGAGTTTGTAAAAACCATTAAGGGTACTGATGGAAAATCAGTGCCAATGATTTTCAGGCCCTGGCACGAATTTGATGGCGATTGGTTTTGGTGGGGAAAAGCGCATTGCACCACCGAAGAGTTTACAACACTCTGGAAATTTACAGTGAGCTATTTGCGTGACAGTCTTGAAGTACACAATCTTATTTATGCTTTTTCGCCGGATTGTAAATTTACTTCCGAAGCCACATATCTGGAACGTTACCCCGGAAATGAATGGGTGGATATGCTGGGGATGGATGATTATGCTGACTTTGGACGGGATGAAAAATATGACCTGGATGCCGGCATTATGAAGCTATCAATCGTTTCGGATTATGCAGCAAAAGCCAACAAGCTGGCGGCTTTTACAGAAACAGGTTTAGAGTCAATACCAAACCCCACGTGGTGGACGGGTACTTTATTAAAAGCATTGCAGGCAAAAAAAATGCGCCTTGCCTATGTGTTGGTTTGGAGAAATGATGCAAAGAGCGCTACTCATTTTTATGCGCCTTTTCCCGGCCAGATCAGTGAAGCAGACTTTTTAAAATTTTACAATGATCCATATACTTTGTTTGAAAATGACTTGCGGGGAATTTATAAATAGCAATGGATTTTGGATTTTTTCAAATTGTAGCCGTATTGAATTCAGGCAACAGTCATTGACAATTTAGAGGACTGTTTTTTCAGATAGAGAAAAATAAATGGGTATGGATTTAGAAGCTGTTTTAGCTAATTATTTTTGACACCACCTTTAGTCCTTTGTGGCATCATCGTTGTGTCACTCCCTTATACGGCATAATTTTTTTGAACTTTAATTATGCAATAGGATAAATATTTTAATTAACTCAAACAGCTTCTTAGCAATTTAAAATTTTAAAAAAATATAAGGATAAAGAAATCAGCAATCGGAAATCATACATCAAACATTTAGAAGATCGTAAATAATTAAATACTACAAACATGAAGCTACTATCAATTGCATTAATCTTTTTATGTACTTTTTATTACAGTTACGCACAACCTGTAAAATTACATGGCCAGTTAAAAGTTGTGGGAACACAACTTACAGATCAAAACAATCAGCCGGTGGTGCTATATGGAATGAGCTTTGGATGGAGTTGTTTTCATCCCCGCTTTTACACTGCCTCTGCGGTAAAATGGTTATACAAAGACTGGAAGTGCAGCGTAGTACGGGCTGCACTTGGGGTAGAGCCTGACAAGGGATACCTGAAAGATTCAGCCTTTCAAAAAAAGCTTATCAAAACCGTAATTGATCAGGCTATTATTGATGGTATTTATGTTATTATAGACTGGCACAGCCACAATATTAAATTAAATGAAGCCAACGGATTTTTTAAAGAAATGGCTACGCAGTATGGTAAGTATCCCAATATTATTTATGAATTGTTCAATGAGCCCGATTATGAAACCTGGCCCGAAGTAAAAAAATATTCTACCGAATTAATCTCTACCATACGGGCCATTGACAGCAACAATATTATTTTAGTAGGCAGCCCCCACTGGGATCAGGATGTTAATTTACCAGCCGAAGATCCGATTACGGGCTATAAAAATTTAATGTACACAATGCATTTTTACGCAGGCACACACAAGCAAATTTTGCGTGACAGAACAGATGCAGCCATCGAAAAAGGCTTACCAGTTTTTGTTTCTGAATCAGCAGGCATGCAGGCTACAGGCGATGGGCCAATTGATTATGTGGAATGGAATAAATGGATCAAATGGATGGAAATAAAAAAATTAAGCTGGATAACCTGGTCTGTTTCGGATAAAGATGAAACCTGTTCTGTGCTAAACAAAAGTGCCTCTGATTTTGGTGCATGGAAAACAGATGACCTGAAAGAATCTGGCATTAAAACAAGGGAATTATTAAGAAGTAAAGCAGTTAAAAATAAATAGTATGAAAAAAAAATGGTTGTTGCTGATGGCGCTTTTGTATGTAGTAAATGCAGAAGCACAAAAATATAAAGACCTTGCCCTTACACCTCCGATGGGCTGGAATAGCTGGAATACTTTTCAGGCAAACATCAGCGAAAAGCTGGTGATGCAAACAGTAGATTCTATGATACAGTCGGGCATGGCTGCTGCAGGATACACCTATATTGTACTGGATGATGGATGGATGAAAATGGAAAGAGACACCATGGGCAACCTGGTTGCTGACCCGGCAAAATTTCCGCATGGTATGAAAGCAGTTTCTGATTATGTACATTCAAAAGGATTAAAGTTTGGCTTGTATAATTGTGCCGGCACCAAAACCTGTGGCGGGTATCCGGGCACAAGAGGGTATGAATACCAGGATGCAAGATTGTATGCTTCGTTGGGTGTTGATTATTTAAAATTTGACTGGTGCAGTTCAGACGGGCTTACTGCAAAAGAAGCATACACTACCATGAGCAAAGCGTTGCGGATAGCAGGCAGGCCCATTGTTTTTAGTCTTTGTGAATGGGGCAACAACAAGCCCTGGGAGTGGGCAACTGAAGTGGGCCAGTTGTGGAGAACCACCGGTGATATTTACAATTGTTTTGATTGCATAAAAAATTATGGCACCTGGAACGGATGGGGAGCGGTACAAATTATGGATAAACAAAAAGATCTTCGAAAATATGCAGGGCCAGGCCATTGGAATGATCCGGATATGATGGAAGTGGGCAATGGCATGAGTGATAATGAAGGCCGGGCCCATTTCTCTTTGTGGTGTATGATGGCTGCACCGTTAATTGCCGGCAACGATCTGCGCAGCATGAGCAGGAAAACGATTTCGATTCTTACAAATAAAGAAGCCATCGCCATCGGCCAGGATTCGTTGGGCGTGCAGGGTTATGTATATCAGCAAAAAGATAGCGTGGATACCTGGATAAAGCCATTGAGAAACAACGAGGTTGCTGTTTGCTTTTTTAACCGTTCAGTTCAACCAGTTAATATCAACTATAACTGGAAAGGCAATGCGGTAAATGATACGCTATCAAAAACGATGATTGATTTTAATGCAACCACTTATGCGGTGAGGGATATATGGGCAAAAAAAGCAGTTGGTACAACAGACAAAATTTTTGCAACGGCAGTTCCTGCGCATGATGTGATTGTGCTGAGGCTTACTAACGCCGAAATGAAAAATCTAAAGAAATCTAAAAAATAGTTATTTAAAATACAGCAAATGGATAGAAGAAAGTTTATACAACAAATGAAATTTCATAACATCACTTAATTGATTTTTAGTATTTAATTTTTTTAAGGAAATCTTTAATCGCATATATTTACGTGTAGAACCAACACCTTAGGTCAAGGCCTTAACAGTCCCTTAAAAATACGAACTTCCCTTTTCATTTAAAAAAATATAGTATGAAAAAAAAATGACTACAGTAAAGTAACCTTAGCTGCTGATGCGCAGCACGCATTGCAACAACTTGCTGATGTGCTGACCGCCAAACGGTATGCTGGAACAAAGAAGTATTAGTAGCAATTTTTTCATGTGTTGAATTTTGTTTAG
>JAYUBR010000688.1:0-4982 GCA_043740775.1 Ferruginibacter sp.
CGTCCGTTGCTTTCACCGGCGGCTATTCAAATTTAAGCCCGAAAGGCTTTTATTACAAGTAAGGAAATGATGAAAATTGGTTTAGTAAAAAGACAATGCGGTAAAATTATTTCCAAATCCGGCATTAACAAAATGAAACAATAATGCTTGTAACGGATATCTTTGCAACTCATTTTGAAGAAAGGCTTCCCGTACAATTAAAAATCATAATAACATCCGTTTAATAGTGATAAGCGGCGAAATACAATTATCATTGTCTCAAAAACCAGTGGTACATTTGCCAATAAAAATTGAATTGAATGCGTGGCTTTACAAATCAGCAGTGTCAGCATGACACAATAAATTATCATCTTAATTATAACCAAAAATATACTCTGATAAAAATATAAGGTCTTTCATTCTCTTTATACATAAAAAATAAAATCAACATGAATCGTTCACTTGTCATTGTGATAAATCTTTTATTACTCACTATTGTACTACTCACTTTTTCCTGTTCTAAAAAAGAAAGTAAAGCAAAAATCCTTGTCTTTAGTAAAACAGCAGGCTATCACCATGAATCTATTGCAGAAGGCAATGTGGCAATACAAAAATTAGGCAGCCTGAATAACTTTGACGTTGACACTACTACCGAGGCAGCAATGTTTACGGAAGACACCCTGAAGAAATATGCAGCCGTTGTTTTTTTAAGTACTACCGGCAATGTGCTGGATTATTTGCAGGAAGCTGCTTTTGAGCGTTACATCCAGGCTGGTGGCGGTTATATGGGTATTCATGCGGCGGCAGATTGCGAGTACGACTGGGGCTGGTACGGACGGCTGGTGGGTGGCTATTTTTTAAGTCATCCCGGTATTAACGATACTTTCCCCAACATACAGCCTGGCATATTAAATGTGGTGGATAAAGATAATAGCGCTACCAGGTTTTTACCGGCTGAATGGAAAAGAACGGATGAGTTTTATAGTTACAAAAAGCTGAGTAGGGATACAAAAGTGCTGCTGAAAATTGATGAGAAATCGTACCATGGCGGTGCAAACGGAGATAACCATCCTATGGCCTGGTACCATGAGTATGATGGTGGCCGTGCCTTTTATACAGCCCTTGGCCATACAAAAGAATCTTTTAGTGAAGACAATTATCTTAAACATATTTTAGGAGGTATTCAATATGCCATCGGCGCGAATAAGGCACTGGATTATTCAAAAGTAAAAACGCAGGTTCCTCCTGAAGACAACCGTTTTACAAAGACACAACTTTCACAAGGCGAGTTTTATGAACCAACAGAAATGACCATTCTTCCTAACCTTGATATAATGATCATTCAACGCCGCGGCGAAATTATGTTGTACAAGCAGGATACAAAGAAAGTAAAGCAGGTTGGCTTTTTAAATGTATACTTTAAAACATCTACGCCCGGAGTAAGTGCAGAAGAAGGCATGGTGGGTTTATCAAAGGACCCTGACTTTGCCAGAAACAACTGGGTGTACATTTATTACAGTCCTATTGATAGTTCAGTGAATCGTTTATCAAGGTTTACATTTAAAAACGATACTATTGACAATGCATCTGAAAAAATAATACTCGAAGTAAAATCACAACGGGAAATTTGTTGTCATACTGGTGGCTCTATTGCGTTTGGTCCGGATAAATTATTATATTTTTCTGCGGGTGATAACTCAACTCCTTTTGATGAACCCAAGGCCAAATATGTAAATAGTGGCTTTGCGCCGTTGAATGATTTTTCTCCCACCCAGCAATATGATGCAAGAAGATCAGCAGGCAATACCAACGATCTTCGCGGAAAGATAATGCGCATTAGGGTTAAAGAGGATGGAAGCTATGAAATACCGGATGGCAATCTGTTTCCAAAAGGTACGGCTAAAACAAGGCCTGAAATTTATGTGATGGGCAACCGCAATCCATACCGTATTTCTGTAGATCAGAAGAACAGCAATTTGTATTGGGGCGAAGTTGGCCCCGATGCCAACAATGATAGTCTGGCTACCCGTGGCCCACGTGGATATGATGAAGTAAACCAGGCACGCAAGGCAGGTTACTTCGGCTGGCCATTGTTTGTAGGTAACAATTATCCTTACCGCCAGTTTGATTATGGCACCGGGAAAAGTGGCGATAATTACGACCCGGCACATCCCGTAAATAATTCAAAACACAATACCGGTTTAACAGAATTACCACCGGCGCAACCTGCATTTATCTGGTATCCGTATGCGGCTTCTCCTGATTTTCCGCAGCTAGGTACCGGGGGAAGAAATGCCATGGCCGGCCCGGTTTATTATACTGATATGTTCCCGAAAGAAACACGTTTGCCGGAATACTACAATGGTAAATTATTGATCTACGATTGGATACGTGGCTGGGTAAAAGCCGTAACCATGCTGCCAAATGGCGACTTTGATAAAATGGAACCTTTCTTCCCTTCTCTAAAAGTAAATTCTTTAATTGATATGGAAGTTGGTCCTGATGGTAAATTGTATTTGCTTGAATACGGCAATGGCTGGTTTACAAAAAATGTGGATGCAGGGCTTGCAAGAATTGATTTCAATGGCGGTAACAGGCCACCGGCAATTGCTTCCATCAAGACAGATAAGAGTACAGGCGTACTGCCATTTGCAGTTAAAATATCTGTTGATGCAAAGGATCTTGAAAAGGATAAAATTACTTACAAGTGGAACCTTGGTAACGGCACTACAAAAGAAACAACCGAAGCAACTCTGGATTATACCTATACTACTGCTGGTGATTATATCATTTCTGTTGAAGCAAAAGATGATAAAGGCGCTTTATCAAAAAGCGATGACGTCAGAGTATATGCGGGTAATGAAACACCGACAGTAACAGTGGATATCACAGGCGGAAATAAATCTTTTTATTTACCTGGTGTACCGGTGCAATATGCGGTAACCGTTGCTGATAAAACAGACACTGCAAAGTTTGATGCAGCCAACCTGTATGTTTCTGTTGATTACGTAGAAGGTTTTGACAAAGCGGCTTCACCCATGGGGCATCAGCAGGGACAGGCAGCTATCAGCGGTAAAACTTTAATGCTGTCGCTGGATTGTAAAAGTTGCCATAAAGAAGCAGATAAATCAGTAGGACCGGCATTTATTGACGTGTCAAAAAAATATGATAAAGATCCGAATGCACTGACCTATCTCTCACAAAAAATAATCAAAGGTGGCAGTGGGGTTTGGGGTGCAGTAGCCATGGCAGCACATCCTACTTTATCACAGCAAGATGTACATCAGATCGTTGGCTGGGTATTGTCGCTTTCCAATAAAGCAGCGATAAAAAAATCACTTCCTCAAACCGGTACTGTTGTTCCGCCAGCCAATCAAAAACCTTCCAGTGTATTGGTTTTATCAGCGAGTTATACTGACAAGGGTGGCAATAATATTAAAGCATTAACCGGTAACGGCGCTGCTTCGTTAAACAGCAGTACGATAGCGTTTACCGGTAAAGAAAAAGTACAGGGATTTACTTTTTATAAATACAATGGTATGAACATGATGGTGTTTCCTGCTACGGAAGGCTCGTTTGCGCTGGACAATATTGACCTTACCGGGATACATTCTATACTGTTAACCAGCCGCTGGCAAACCGCTCCTAAAAAAGGCCTGAACTTTGAAGCAAGGCTGGATGCGCCTGATGGAAAACTATTGGGTAAAGGAACACTGCCGGTGGCGGGTAAAGGACAGATGGACGGCGTTGCAAAAGTGCAGATACAAGCAGTGACCGATGGCAAAATACACACCATTCATATTGTGTACAAATCACAGGAAGCTTTACAGGCGGGATTGTCGTCGGTGCAGTTTTCGGCGAATTAAGGGATAGTGTGTCTTTTTCAAAGTATTAAGAGATCATCTGAAAATAATTGTAAGACGTTAAATTAATATGTATAATCAGGAATCATTTTTAGAGATGGAAATTATTTGGAAAGATGACGATATCTTGGAACTGAAGGTTTTTGCATCAAATGGTCGTTATTCAGGTACAACTGAAGTTTATGACACCAGTGATTCTTTAATAGGGTTCGCAAAAACTTTAATTGGTTATCCTGCTGAAAACCCAACATTAACTTACCAGGCAGAAAATGGACGTGATAACAGTTTTGTAGTTACTTTTTATTGCGTTGACAATTCAGGACACATTGGCGTTCAAATTGAATTGGAAGAAAGGATTAGAGAAGGACAGAAGAATAAAATAAAATTTGAGATAAATGTTGTTCCAAGTTGCATAGATAATTTTCAGAGAGAACTGGTACAAATGGCAACAACCAGAAATGGGACTGCAAGGCTTGTCCGTTAAACATGTTTCGCAACTAAAGAATGAAGCAGGTATATTTTAAAAATAAATAAATTAATGAAAAAAAGTGTTGTAAAAAAAGTAGCTAGTGTGATTTTTTTTGTTGGACTATTGGTAAGCGGTAACGCCCAAACAATCAGTGGCAAAGTGACTGATACCCATGCGTCACCCGTTGCAAATGTTACGGTTCATTTACTCAATAAATCGGTAACAACGTTAAGCGACAGTGAGGGCAACTTCAGTGTACAAAATTTATCTGCCGGCAGATACACCATTCAATTGTCTTCTGTTGGTTATGCCACTACCGCAACTGAAATTGAAGTAAAAGAAAAGACGGACAATACATTCAGTTTTCAATTACAAAATGCATTGCTGCAATTAGAAACTGTAACTGTAACGGCTGAGAAAAAAGAAGAACTGCTGCAAAAAATACCCGTGAGTATTTCTGCCATTTCTGCCAGGCGCACCGAAGAATTAAGGTTATGGAACAGCAAGGATTTAACCGCCATCGTTCCCAACCTGGCTTCAGGTCATTCAGGTGATGGAAGAAATGTTACTTCCATTCGTGGCATTACTACTACATCTTACGATCCTGCAGTAGCTACCTATATTGATGGCGTTAACCAGTTTAGTCTGGATACTTATATTCCTCAACTGGC
>JAYUBR010000689.1:0-1434 GCA_043740775.1 Ferruginibacter sp.
AGGTTATTAATTTAAACACCACAAATTGTTGTAATGGCATTGTCAATAATGGTAATTGCGGCAGTCAGTTCTTTCCTTGTAATGATCAGCGGCGGGCACAATTGCAAAACATTTCCCTGTGACACTTTAAAACTCAATCCGTTTGCAAGACATTCATACATGATCTTTTCTGCTTCGGTAATTGCTTTCGTTTTTGTACTCCGGTCAGTTACCAATTCAATTCCCCACAATAATCCAATACCGCGTATATCGCCGATAACAGGGTGCCGTTCTTTCAACCGGAGCAATTGTTCACGCATAAATATTTCATCTTCCTGTACTTTTTGTATAATTTTTTCCTGCTCTAAATATTCTATCATGGCCAGTGCTGCCGCACTACCCAACGGACTTTTCTCATGCGTATAATGACCGAGTGAAACATCGCCGGCAATATTATATTCTTCCCTGCAAACCACTGCGGCAAAAGGAATAATGCCTGCACCAAGGCCCTTACCAAGGCAAACAATATCCGGTTCAATATCGTAATGTTCAAAGGCAAACATTTTACCGGTTCGGCCAAAGGCAATGGGTATTTCGTCTAATATCAGCAACACATTGTATTGGGTACATATTTTCCTGATCCTTTTCCAGTAAGCCTTTGAGGGAATCTGAACATCGGTATTGCGGATAGTTTCTGCAATGAATGCTCCGATGCCGTCATCGTTTTTTAAAATATCTTCCAATACATTGGCATACGCTACATCATCATCGCTGTGATAGATATTGCGGTAACTGGTGGGCTGGGCAATATTGGCGGTGGCAGGTATTAAAGGCCCCAGGTATCTTTTAAACTGTTCTTCTCCACCTGCTGCAATGGCATCAATGGAAGCACCATGAAAAGAATCTGCCAGCGATACTACTTTGTATTTTCCGGTTACCACACGGGCTAATTTTAATGCAATGCCAATGGTACTGGTACCACCCGGTGCAAATAAAACTCTTGTAAGCGAAGGAGGAAAAAGAGACGTAAGTTTTTTTGCACAATCAATGGCTACAGGATTGGTGTAGCGGCGGGGACAAAACGGAAGTATATCTAATTGCTGTTTTATTTTATTCATCACATAGGCATTGCGGTAGCCAATCTGGTGAACATTGTTGCCATGAAAATCCATCAGTTGCCTTCCCCTTACATCTGTTATATAAATGCCTTCGCAGCTTTGCAATACATCCAGGCAGGGCGTTGAGAGCGATTGGTGCAGAAACAATTCGCCATCTTCTTTTAGCAAATTCATTGTAGCAGCATCAAGAACAGAATACCAGTTTTTACGGGAGGCTGCAAAATTTACATCGCCTTCTGCAAGTAAATTTTCTTCTTTTTGTATCCCAATATTCATAAACAGTAATTTATTTTTTCAAAAATAAGTTATCAAAGGCAAAAGAATATCGCTTTAATTT
>JAYUBR010000690.1:0-1432 GCA_043740775.1 Ferruginibacter sp.
CGCCATTATGGATGTTACTAAACTATAAAAAACCTGTAGTTGTTTCATCTACCCTTGCCAGTTATTATGCCAACAATGCGGTAGATGAAAATATTAAAACATACTGGAGTGCAGCCAGCAGCAACAAAGGAGAATTTTTACAGACTGACCTTGGCAATGTATCTACTGTAAATGCGGTGCAAATAAACTACGCCGACCAGGATGTGGACTGGACTGACAAGGATAAAGAAGGAGGCATATTTATTGGTAAATCGCTGGGTGTGTTTCATCAATATAAATTATACTATTCTCCAGACGGAAAAAAATGGAACATCCTGAAAGACAAAAGCACTAACAAAACAGATGTACCGCATGATTATGTTGAATTGGAAAAACCTGTTGAAGCAAGATTTATAAAGTTGGAAAATATTCACATGCCCACCGGTAAATTTGCCATCAGTGGGTTGCGTGTTTTTGGCAATGGCCATGGTGCTAAACCAGCATCTGTAGAAAATTTTATTGTACTGCGTACAGAGAAAGACAAGCGAAGTGCTTACCTGAAATGGAAACCGGTAGACAATGCCTTTGCCTATAATATTTATTACGGTACCAACCCACAAAAATTATATACCTGTATTATGGTACATGACCTTAATGAATATTGGCTAAAAACAATGGACAATCAAAAGGCTTATTATTTTAGTATTGAGGCTATCAATGAAAATGGGGTATCAGAAAGAACAAAGATTTTCAAGTCGGAATAACCCAGCCCTGAAAGGGCGAAACATTCCAACACAGTGCGAAGCGCTGTGACAAAAGCCCTGAAAGGGCGTAACATCATCACCCGATGCGTAGCTCCGGGTATAAAATCAAATTACATGTCACAATCATTGGTAAAATTAAGTACCCACATTATATTCAGTACAAAGTACCGGCAGCATTTGATAGATGCGCACATTGAACCCTCGTTACATGCATATATGGGTGGCGTTTGCAATGCCATGGAGTGTATTCCTGTCAAGGCAGGAGGTTACACAGATCACATACATATCCTATGTTTGCTTTCAAAAAAAATTGCATTCATGGATTTGTTGGAAGAGGTAAAGAAGCGATCATCCAAATGGATAAAAACACAGGGAGAGCAATATCAAAATTTTTATTGGCAAAACGGGTATGGTGCCTTTGCAGTAAACCCGGCACAAATAGATGTGGTAGTAACGTATATTGAAAATCAGCATGCACACCATGATAAGAAAAATTTTCAGGATGAGTTCCGTGGGTTTCTTAAGAAGTATAAAGTGGAGTATGATGAACGATATGTATGGGATTAAGGCTTGCCTGCGGCAAGCTCCCAGGGCGGGGCCCCGAGGTATAGTATGACGCCCTTTCAGGGCTTATTAAACACTTTAGTTTTTTTGAAACAACTCATATACAATACATGAAAAATAAATTT
>JAYUBR010000691.1:0-1431 GCA_043740775.1 Ferruginibacter sp.
ATTCCAGAATAACAAAATATTAAGGTTTAAATTTATTAATCACAATTCATTACAACTATTCCACAGATCTTAGCAGCACGATAAACAAATCACGAAACAAAATGACATCAGCAAAACATTTAGGCATTTGGATGGATCATGCAAACGCCCACCTTATGGAATTTACAACCGACCCCATTATAACAACTACGATGGACTCAAACTTTACACACGAGGATAAAGAGCAAAGCCTCGGTAAGAGTGAAAACCTGATGCACCAAAAGGAACAGCATCGCCAATCAGAATATTACAAAAAATTGGGTGAGACCATTAGAAATTATGAATCCGTAATTCTCTTTGGCCCTACGGACGCGAAAGTTGAACTCTACAACGTCTTACGGGCAGATCATCGTTTCGCAAAAATAAAAATTGAAATAAAGCAGGCGGATAAAATGACGGAGAACCAAGAACATGCTTTCGTCAAAGAACACTTTTCAAAACGCTAAGTCCAACGTTGCAAAAGGCCCTCTGGTTAGTGGATTATTGTTTTGTTTTTCTGTAAAAGCAGTTGTTTCATTTGAAATTTGACATTTGAAAGATAAAACCGCCCCAGCAGCCAATGTTGATATGCCGCTGGCATTGGTATTTCTTTAATCTCTTCTGGTTCCAAACCCTTTTTAATTTGCACTTCGGCTAACTGATTTATATTCTCCAGATAATTTAATAAAACATCGATATCATTCCTATTTCCCACCGGACCATGGCCGGGAACCAGAATAGAGGGATTCAATGCCTTCATTTTAATAAGACATTTTTTGAGACTGTCGAGGCCTGCATCTGCTATCCATGTGTGATTATTTATAAAAAGCAAATCACCGGTAAATATGATTTTACTCTTCGGGATATACACTATCAAATCACTGACCGTATGCCCCATGCCCATATCAATAAGTTCTACCGATTGTTTGCTGCCTTTTATTGTCTCTTTTAAAGTGACAATTTTATCGGGCAAAATAGTTTGTAATATTTTCTGTGATTCAAGAATAGTTTTATAATAACTATTCCAGAACTCAAGCTGTATTTTTTGAGCCGTATCCTTTGCAGGAACCGCTGCAAGCACGGAGTCAGATTTGGCAATAACAGCAGGTAGATTTTGATTATTATTCTTAAATTCCTCTGGCTCAGTTTTTTCAATAAGATCCCTGGTGACCAGGGTACTATAAATTGAAGCACCTTTAAAAACCTGGTTGCCGCGGATATGATCATCATGATAGTGGCTGTTCACTACATATTTGACCGGACCAAGTCCCATTTCAGTGATAACTCTTTTTAATTCTTCGGCAGCATAAGGAGAAATGAAGGGGTCAAAAACCAGCGTTGCATTTCCCAAATCAACGATACCTGCATTACAGATCGCCCTGCCACCTGGTTTATGGATGGCCGCGTACACGC
>JAYUBR010000692.1:0-1430 GCA_043740775.1 Ferruginibacter sp.
ACTTTTTTTAAAGAATCACTATATGCCATGGCCCATTTATAAACAAAGGGATCTACCGCTGTTGTATCTGGCACTAAGTTAGCACCGGTTACTGCCAGCTTTTTTACTTTATCCGGGTGGCGTATCGCAAGCAGCAAGCCATTGATGCCGCCGTCGCTCCAGCCAATTACATTGCAGGAATTGAG
Organism: Ferruginibacter sp.; assembly: GCA_043740775.1. Lineage (GTDB taxonomy): Bacteria > Bacteroidota > Bacteroidia > Chitinophagales > Chitinophagaceae > Ferruginibacter. The sequence goes on from JAYUBR010000692.1 coordinate 186, forward strand.
GTGCAGTGATTCCAGTAATCCATTCAAATCGTCTGCCATCATTTCATAACTCAAGGAATCAGCATTGTCAACAGATTTGCCCTGCGACCTGCTATCAGCAAGTATCACTTTATAGCTTTTAGCAAAATAGGGTATCTGGAACACAAAATTATTTATGGAACCGCCATTGCCATGGATGATGAGCAGCGGCTCACCGCTACCGTAAGTTTCATAATACATGTCAAAGCCACGTATCTTCACAAACTTACCCACCTTTTCATTTTTGCCGTACATCGTTGTATCAAATGGAGACTGTGCATGAACAAAAGCAATAAACAATATTGTGCAAATGGAGAGAAATACCTTTTTGAAACTTTTCATTTTTAATGTTTTAGTTTTTATAAATCGACTTTTATTTTTTCATTTTTAAAAATCTTGCTGCATTATTATAGAGAATATCTTCTTTATCTTTTTTAGAAAGGAAGGTTAAACTATTTAAAAACTGAATTGATTTTTCAATGGCATAGGGCCATATCATTTGGTCAGAACCGAACATCACCCGATCCAGGTATCCGGCTTCCTTGATATTGCGGAGGAATTCTTTGATATATCGTTGTGTATTGGGTTCTACCCAAAGCATCACTGCAAGATCTGTATAGAGTTGCGGATAATAGGACATAAGCCTGATGGCATGTTCCGGCCAGTCTTCTCCTCCGGCATGCATCATATAAATTCTAAGCCTGGGGTATTTTATCAAAACATCTTCAATTAAATAAGGGTCTGCTAACCTAAGTCTTGCTTTTGGCGACCATGAATAAGTTCCCCCCGGGTCGCCACCGCCGGTATGTACGGCAACGGGAATATCATATTTCTCACAAATACGCAAATAAGGTTGCCAGATCGAATCGCTTAATGTAGTACCACTATAATAAGGAGCAACTTCTCCAAAAATTTCAATTTTTTTGTCTTTGATAAGTTGCTCAAACTTAACTGTGTCTATACCATAATCATTGGGCAGATACATCAAAATTCCCCTGATCACAATATGGTTGCTGTCTTTTGCGACCCAGTTTTCTACACTTTCAGGATTGCCGCTTACAACAGCTTTCACTACATTCAATTTTTTGAATGCAGCAAAGGTTGCTACCCGATGTGCTGCTGCATTAGTAGCACCTTTAATTCCATAATGATCGGTTGGGGGTTCCCGTTCACCAAAATCACTTTCTGTATAAGAGTGAATGTGCATGTCAATAATTTTTGTTTGGG
>JAYUBR010000693.1:0-1430 GCA_043740775.1 Ferruginibacter sp.
GCATGCCGGTCTGTTACTTCTTTCATCCAGTTATTCGCCAGCATTTCCCTGTCATCTTTGTGCACTGCGGTTAACCAGCCATTTCCTAAAGCCTGCTGAAAAGACAAACCTGAAATAATGCACCAGCAAGGATTAACGTAAGTTATATACCCCGTAGCATTGGTACGAAAAATCCCAACCGGGGAAGATTCAGCAAGGGTTTGGTAGCGTGCTTCGCTTTCAATTACGGCCGCTGCTGCGTTTTTTCTCAATGCTTCCTTCTCAAAATTTTCCAATGCAAAAGATACATCGCCGGTTGCCTCCAGCAGCAATTCAATTTCTGCCGCATCAAAAAAGTTTTTTTCTTCAGAATAAAATGTAAACGCCCCAATTACTTTATCAAATTTTTTTATTGGCAACGCCATTATTGAATAGTGTCCGTGGCGCATTGCTTCATCTTTCCAGGCAGCACTCACGGGATCGTTTTCAAAATCATTGCAAACTACATATCTGCCTTCTTTTATTGCTGTACCTGTTGGCCCGCTTTTATCAGGAATATAATCTGCTGAAACGAGGTGATTGGGGGAAAGATTTTGCAGCCCGTCACCAGCTTGCATTACGGTTATTAATTTACCTGTATGGCCATCTGCCATTTTAATGAGTGCCCTCCTGAATTTGCCACATTCCACCGCTATTTTACAGGCTTCTTCAAAAAGAGAAGTTTCATCCGTAGTACGCACAATCATCTGGTTAATCTGGATAATGAAAAGATAAAGCCGGTTTGCTTTCATTATTTTTTTATCTGCATCTTTACGGGCTGTTATGTCGGAAATAATGCCATGCCAGATTATAGTTCCATCTGTTTGGGCGGCAGGCATCGAATTTGCTTCCAGCCATACTTCACCTTTTACCGGATGCAGGTAACGAAACTCTTTGTGCCACGGCGTAATATTTTTTGCAGATGTTTTAATATCATTATAACCAGGATCAATATCATCGTGATGCCACAATTTTAATATGTTGGATGCATCTCTCAAAACCTCTTCCTGTGTAAAACCAAAAATATTTATAACGTCTCGGCTCACAAAAGTAAAGCACGGTGAACCATCTGTATTCATTTTAAAAGAATAAATTAAACCGGGTACAGTTGCTGCAATGATGGCAAACTTCTCCCTTTCCTCCCGAAGCAAGGCTTCTGCCTGTATACGATCGGCGACACTATTCCAGCTTAATATTTTTTGATGGATATCCAAGGTATAAATTGATTGTTTGATTGATTAATCTGAAGAGAAAGCAAAGATGCATTTTCTTTAAATAATACTTCTTTTTTTGTGCGGGTTAACTTATTTTTTATACTAAAAAAAACTGCTGATACAAGCAGCACAAATGTAAAAGCAAGCGTTACCTGGTACTCTGTTGTTATTGCATTATACTGCTCATTTTTTTGCTGG
>JAYUBR010000694.1:0-15280 GCA_043740775.1 Ferruginibacter sp.
TTTTGTATTTTATCGTTTATAAAATATTCTCCATTTACAATTTTAAAACTTCTTAGCTCTTCAATGGCTTCAAAAAATTCATCTTCCCAATGACTAATATCTTCCTGAAAATTATAATTATCCAGCAGGCGCTGGTGTTTCAAGCGTAATTTAATATAAGATGAAGTAAAGCTTTTATCCAGCAAATCACCTACCCTTAATCCGTTGCGGCCAGTCTTATCCATATAAGCCGGGCCAATGCCTTTCAGTGTTGAGCCAATTTTACTTTCACCTTTTGCTAATTCAGATGCTTTATCCAAAGCCCGGTGGGTAGGTATGATGATATTGGTTCTTTCAGAAATAAACAGGTTCTTTTTTACATCAATACCATAGGCCGCCACTGCGTCACATTCTCTTTTTAAAGTAACGGGATCAAGCACTACGCCATTACCAATAATATTTACCGCATTCTGGTGGAAGATGCCGGACGGTATCTGATGTAATACCATTTTTTTACCTTCAACATACAATGTATGCCCGGCGTTAGGGCCGCCCTGGAAACGGGCAATGATATCATAATTGGGGGCGAAGTAATCAACTATTTTTCCTTTGCCCTCATCACCCCATTGAAGTCCGAGAATTACGTCTACCATTATAAGTTTTTATCGGTTTAAGTTGGCCTCATTTTCTTAAAAGAAAGGGAGGTAAATATTTTTTTATCCGGGCTACAAACCAATATGGCACATCGTTGCATCGCCCTTGTAATGTATACTTTTTTTAACTTTTATTGAAACGGCCGCCGTTTATTGATTATAATAATCGGTTATGTTTCTTTCGGGCGTAAAAATATATTGAAATACAACAACCACCTAAAATGAATTGTATTTGTTTGAAACTTGGGGAGAAAAGAGCCCAACTAAACCACATAAAAAAACTGCAACTTTTAATTGCAGCTTTCTGATTTATATTTTTTTCTTACGCCACTTTCAGCATACTCATTTTGCTGGTATTAAATTTACGCTGTGCATATTCCAATGTTACTTCAAAAGTTTTTACTTTTTGAGAAGGTAGTTCATACATGGCATCGGTTAAAATGCTTTCGCTAATGCTGCGCAAACCTCGTGCACCCAATTTGTATTCCAAAGCCTTTTCCACCATAAAATCAAACACAGCAGGTTCAAAACTTAAAGCGATTCCTTCAATTTCAAACAAGCGGGTAAATTGTTTTATCAGTGCATTTTTAGGCTCTGTTAAAATGTTACGCAGCGTTGCTGCATCCAACGGGTTAAGGTAGGTAATAACAGGCAAACGGCCCAGTAATTCCGGTATTAAACCAAATGTTTTTAAATCAACGGCATTAATAAACTGCAACAAATTCTTTTGTTGAAATTCCTGTAATTCTTTATTTACACTAAAGCCAATGGCATGGGTATTTACACGGCGTGCGATGATCCTGTCAACACCATCAAATGCGCCTCCACAGATAAACAGAATATTTTGCGTATTTACTTTTACTAATTTTTGCTCAGGATGCTTACGTCCGCCCTGCGGTGGAACCAATACTTCAGTGCCCTCCAGTAATTTCAATAACCCCTGCTGAACCCCTTCACCACTCACATCCCTGGTAATAGATGGATTGTCACTTTTACGGGCCACCTTATCAATTTCATCAATAAAAACAATTCCCTTTTCTGCTGCTGCTACATCATAGTTACAGGCCTGCAACAGGCGGCTCAGCATACTTTCCACATCTTCACCAACATAGCCAGCTTCTGTAAATACGGTGGCATCTACAATGGCGAAGGGAACGTTTAACATGCGGGCAATAGATTTAGCCAATAATGTTTTACCGGTACCTGTTTCACCCACCATAATGATATTGCTCTTTTCAATCTCTACTTCATTCTCTACCTTTTGGTTTAATCTTTTGTAATGATTGTAAACAGCCACCGCAAGAATTTTTTTGGCATCATCCTGTCCTATTACATACTCATCTAAGAATTTTTTTATTTCGATGGGTTTTTTTACAGTTAACTTATGTGCTGCACCACCCTGTTTTGCATCAGGATAAATCATTAGTTCCTGCCCGATTATTTCCTGGGCATGCTCTACACAATTTTCGCAAATATGCCCTTCCTGCCCTGCTATCAATATCTTAACCTCATCGCGGCTTCTGCCGCAAAAAGAACAGTGTAATGTTTGTTGTTTGGCCATGGTAACCTGTTTAACGCTCGTATAAATTTATGCGACTGCAAATATAGCTAATCGCCTGCTTTATAACAGACAATCTTATGTTATAGAACGTTGCAGCAACTGTTAAATTGTAATAACGGTGGATATGGCAGATGAATGTAATAAAAGAAATACAGTAAAATTTTAAAAAAGTTTATCTTTCTACGATTGCATTCAGGAATATGAAAGTAAAAAATATTATACCTGTTTTTAATTGCCCATTTACTTTGGTACCTGCATCAGATGTTTTTGCAGCATCTGTTTCAACTGGCGTTTTACGATTGCGCCCATGGTGTTACAGCCCGAAAAATAATTTGAATTGAAATGCTCATTCAGTTCGTTTCGTAGCAATTTTACTTTGTAATTTTCAGATATCTCATCTTTGATCATTATGTTGAGCAACTCCATAATTTGCCTTCGGCTGGCTATTACCCGGTAAGCCATAGTGGTACATTCTTCTGCCTGGTATTGCTCAATTACCTCCGGGCTTAAATTTTTTAAAACCAGTTCAACATATTCAAAGTTTTCTTTGTAAAACTGTGGCAGGTACAAATTTTTTTTTGCTTCGTACGATTGCTGATCAAAATCGATGGCACGCATGCGGTATTGATAATCTTCAATATCGGGCGTAATATCTATCACAAAATTATAGCTGCGCATATCGCCCAGCAAACGGGCAAAACAACGTTCGTTAAATTTTACAAACTCTTTGGCAATACGTATTTTATTTGTTTCGGGCGAGCGCAGGTAATCCTGTAAAAAAACATCTCCTGGTATACCTGGAATATGCTCTTCCACCAGCGTATTTTTATGATACAAAAAAGTGATTCTGTTAGGCGAAAGCAGGTGCTCCAGTTCCAGCCCGTAAATACGCGATGCATCTATAGACTTAATGTAATAATGATCGTAATTGTCGTTTATTTTATTAATGATGCGTATCCTGAAAGGTACGCTGTTGCCAAATTCACAAAAGTCTATCCTTTCAACATCCAGGTGTTTTATGTAATTTAAATTACCTTCTGTTTTAAGAATGGCATAAGTCTTAATCAAGCCTTCTTTTAAATATTCCATTTCTTTAAAATCGTACACCGCGGTTTCCCAATGCGTTAATTTGCCCTTTTTATCTCTTAATGAAGTAGCAAACCGGTAGTTCAGCAAATCTTTATAAGCAATCGGCAGTGTAATATCGCGGCCATATTTTTTAAGATAGGCCTGCAATCCTTCACTTACCGGGAAAGCCTCTTTTTTCATCATTGGCCTGTCGGTGTCTTTGCTCAGTTTTGCATTAATAATATCTTCGAACTGCATTTTGTAAAGTTAAGATGATAATGGATAGTTGATTAATTGATAATTGATAATTGGAATGTTGCCGACTTTACACCAAATAATGCATACAAGGCTTGCTATTCGCTATGTCAATTCATCACACTTCAACTTGTTACAAATGAAAAAAGGCCGGTGTTTAAACCGACCAATATCATCTTTTAAAAATCATGTTATAATTTATTTATCACGCCATCTACAATACCGTAACCAACAGATTCTTTTGCATCCATCCAATAGTCACGGTCAAAATCTTTCATCACTTTTTCATAGCTCTGTCCACAATTGTCCGCCAATATGTGGGCGCCCATTTGCTTAATTTTCAGTATCTGCACTGCCATAATTTCAAGGTCGGCACTTACGCCTTGTCCGCCGCCACTTGGCTGGTGAATCATTACTTGTCCACTGGGGAAAATAAAGCGTCTTCCCTTTGCACCACCACTTAACAGGATACTGCCCATGCTGGCTGCCATACCCATGCAAACGGTACTTACAGGCGATGTTATCATTTGAATGGTATCGTAAATTACCATGCCGCTTGTAACTACGCCACCGGGGCTGTTGATGTAAAAGGTGATTTCTTTTCCTGGATCAATGGCTTCCAGGTACAGCAAACGTGCCGTAATATCTTTGGCACTCTTATCATCTACTACACCCCATAAAAATATTTTACGCTGCTCAATAAATTTTTTGTCGAACTGCCAGCCGCTCATCATTTTTTCCATGGGATTTTCAGGCAGTTCTTTCGGAGTTTCCTCTTCTTCGTCGAAACGAATTTGTTTGTTGTTATAATAATTCATTGTATTCATTTTTTGTAATGCTGTTTTGAATTGGTGACTTCGCAATATTGCTTTGCCCGGTAGATGAGTGACGCAATCCGCCGCGGCAGATTTAATAGTAGTACTAAAGCCTGTGAAATATATATTAATCTTTTTTTGCCTTACGTGGATTAATGGTCAATACTTCATCAACAATACCATACTCTTTTGCTTCGGTTGAAGTCATCCAATAGTCCCTTTCGCAATCTTGAGATACTTTATCGAAAGGCTGCCCTGTATGTTGTGCAATGATCTCGTATAATTCGCTTTTAATTTTACGTATCTCGTTTACTGTTATTTCAATGTCACTTGCCTGGCCACCTGCACCGGCACTTGGCTGATGTAACATGATGCGGCTATGTTTTAAAGCGGTACGTTTACCAGCCGAACCGGCGCACATTAAAACTGCTGCCATACTTGCTGCAATACCCGTACAAATGGTAGCAATATCGGGTGTTACAAACTGCATGGTATCGTACATTCCCAGGCCTGCATACACGCTTCCACCGGGGGAATTGATGTACATCTGTATATCTTTTGTTCGGTCGGTACTTTCTAAAAATAAGAATTGTGCGGTAACGATATTGGCAACTTCATCCGTTACAGGATAGCCTAAAAAAATAATACGGTCCATCATCAAACGGCTGTAAACGTCCATCACCGCTACATTCATTGGCCGCTCTTCAATGATATTGGGAGTGAGATTGGTTACATTGTGTTTGATGTATCCATCCAGGGTATTGCTGCTGATACCACGGTGTTTCACAGCATATTTTTCAAATTCTTTTCCAAAATTCATGTTGATATAATTATTTATGGTAACAAATATAGTTGATTGGTGAACCCAAATATTATGCTATAAAAAAATTGCGACAAAAAGGCGGAAGAATCGCTGATGGCTGATTTTATAATCGCTGATTTTTAGATGCCCATTTTTATTTAGCCGGAGATTTTTTATCAATAGATGGGTAAAAAAATGCCGGAGCATTTTGTGCTCCGGCGAATTCAACATTTTTAATTACTAATTTTTAATTTTTTAGTGCTGATGATTGTGCTGCATTGCAGTCAGTTCTTCACCGGTTAGCTGCTTTTCTGTTGGTGTTACCTGCTGCTGTGCCCAGTTGAATAATTTATCTGTTATCAACCGGCGGTAACTGGCATCTACCTGTTTTTCATCTTTTAGCATCCTGTCCACATAACTGTCTAACCAGCTTGTATCACCGCCCATGCTCATGCCGCCAAAGTAACGCATTACTTCTGCCTTCATAGATTCTTTTAATTCTTCAGCGCTAACTTCCAGTTTATTTTCCTTTACAATTTTATCACTGATTAAAGTCCATTTTAACTGGTTGCTGAATACCGGAAATTCTGCTTCGGCCTGTTCAGCGGTTTTGCGTTCTTCACCACCAACCTGTAACCACCTTTTTAAAAACTGATCCGGAAATTCTATTTTTGTTTCTTCCAGCAAATAGTGATATAACTGATCGTGCAACTGGTTACTGCTTTGCCCATTCCAGTATTGTTCAATCTCTTCTTTTAATTTTTTTCTGAATTCTTCTTCCGTTGAAACGGCTGCACCCGGAAAAACTTCATTAAAAAATTCTTCATTGAGTTCTCTTTTTTCAACCAGTCCTATTTTTACAATGGTTAATTTGAAATATTTCTTTGCTGCTTCGGCATCATCTTTATCAAGTCCTAATTCCTGTACAAATGCTTCCAGTTTATCTTTATCAAAAGCTTGTGATAATTGAAGTACAACGCTCTCCTCTTTCTTTTTACCCATGAATTGTTTTTGCGCATCAGAAGTTAAATATTTTACAATAACAGAATTTTCCTTTTCAATACCGCCTTCAATTGTGTTGCCTTCTGTATCTGTTTCTATACATAAAATATCCAATGCCGCTTCTTCGGTTTCTACGGTTTCCGACTCAGTCCTTTTACCGCCTTTTAGCAGCATGCTGTCAACCTGTTCCTGCACCATTTCGGCGGTAGCTGTTACTTTATGCAAGGTAACAGGGGCTTTTGCAAGCGGAGCCAATTCAAAAGATGGCTTTAAACCAATTTCAAAAGCAAATTCATATTCAGCAGGGTTATTTACATCCAGCTTGCGGATGTCAGCATCCAATGCCAGGGGTTGTGCAAAAATTTCTGGTTTTTCTGCATCTAAGTAAGTATATAATTGCTTCTCAACCGTTTTAAGAATTTCATCTGTGTAAATGGATGGGCCATACATTTTTTTGATCATCCCAGCAGGCACCATTCCCTTTCTAAAACCAGGAATGTTTACTGTTTTACTGTATTCTTTCAGCTTTTTTTCAAAGGATGGTAAATAATCTTCTTTGCCAACTTTTATAATGATCTTGTCGTTTAGCAATGCGATGTTCTCTCTAACTACTGTTGCCATAATGGGAATGTTGAATATTTTAAAAATTAAAAAGTTGATAAGTGATGGAAAAAAGAAAGCAAAATAGCCGCTAACTTCTCAACCACTCAACTTATCAACTCAAAAAAAGTCCGGATAATAGGGGTCGAACCTACATGGATTGCTCCGCCAGATCCTAAGTCTGGTGCGTCTGCCAATTTCGCCATATCCGGTATTATATTCTTAACTGGGGTGTCTGCTCTCGCCCAAGGCGAGACCACATCCGGTTAAGGGGTGCAAAAGTAAGGGAATTATACAAAATATTAAAACAGAAATGTTTTTTCGTAAATTCGTTTTAATAGATGGAAACAACACCCCCAATTATAAAATACACGCTCAGCGAAGAAGAGGAGAAGAAAGAAATACTCAGGCAGTACCGCGGTTTGTTAAAAGAACTAAAACCCAAATTAAAGCCGGGAGATAAAGAATTGATACGCACCGCTTTTGAAATAGCCGTAGAAGCACACAAAACCATGCGCCGTAAAAGCGGCGAACCTTACATTTTACATCCGCTGGCAGTAGCCAGAATTTGCGTGGAAGAAATTGGCCTCGGCGTTCGCAGTACTATTTGCGCCCTGTTACATGATACAGTAGAAGATACTGATATTACCCTGCAGGATATACAAAGAGAATTTGGCGCTGAAATAGCTAAAATTGTGGATGGCCTTACCAAGATCAGTACGGTGATGGACACAAATACCAGCCAGCAAGCCGAAAATTTTAAGAAGATTTTACTGACACTTACCGATGACCCCAGGGTAATATTAATAAAACTCTCTGATCGCCTGCACAACATGCGCACTATGGACAGCATGAAGCGGGAGAAGCAGTTAAAGATTTCCAGTGAAACAGTGTATGTATATGCACCGCTGGCACACAGGATGGGTTTGTACGCCATTAAAACAGAAATGGAAGACCTGGCGATGAAGTACCTGGAACCGGATACCTACAAATACATTGCCCAAAAATTAAACGATACAAAAAGAGAGCGCACCCGCTTTATCAATGATTTTATCAGGCCCTTAAAAGATAAATTAGAAAAGGCAGATTTTAAATTTGAAATCTATGGCCGCCCAAAAAGCATTCATTCCATCTGGAATAAAATGAAAAAGAAGGGTGTGAGCTTCGAAGAAGTGTATGACCTTTTTGCTATCCGAATCATTGTAGATTCATCTGCCGAAAAAGAAAAAGAAGATTGCTGGAAAGTGTACAGCATGATTACCGATGAATACAATCCTTCGCCCGAAAGATTGCGTGACTGGTTAAGCAACCCAAAAAGCAATGGCTACGAAGCTTTGCACACCACTGTAATGGGGCCACAAGGCAAATGGGTGGAAGTGCAGATACGCACCAAGCGGATGAATGAAATTGCAGAAAAAGGTTTGGCCGCACATTGGAAATACAAAGAAGGTGCCAGCGTGGAGAATCGCTTTGATCAATGGTTTAGCCAGATAAGAGAAGCATTGAGTAGTCAGGATACCAACTCACTTGATTTTTTACAGGATTTTAAAACCTCTTTTTTAGCCGAAGAAATTTATGTGTATACGCCAAAGGGTGATATTAAAATGCTGCCCATAGGTGCCACTGCATTAGACTTTGCATTTGGTGTACATACCGCTGTAGGAAGCAGATGTATTGGTGCGAAAGTGAACCATAAATTAGTTCCCATCGGTCATAAATTACGTAGCGGCGACCAGATAGAAATTATTACCAGCGCTAAACAAAAGCCCAGCCAGGAGTGGCTGAACCTGGTAGTAACCAGTAAAGCAAGACAAAAAATTAAAGATACCCTTAAGGAAGAAAAAAGAAAAGTGGCTGAAGATGGAAAACATATTTTACAGAAAAAACTGGAGGCCATCGGCGGCATGATGACGCAGCACAATATGGAAGAATTGGCTAACTTTTATAAACTCAATTCTTCGCTAGACCTGCTGTATGATATCGCCATTAAAAAAATTGATTTAAAAGAATTAAAAGAATTCACTGCCTCCGGTGATCGTTTGTTTCCGCCAAAACCTGTAAAGGTGGAAGCAGAAGAAAAAAAGGATACTGATAATACAGCAAGGCCATACAATAAAAAAGATGCGGAACTGATTATATTTGGAGAAAGCAGTGACAGGATAATGTACACACTTGCCAACTGCTGCAAACCCATTCCGGGAGATGACGTTTTTGGGTTTGTTACCACAGGTGAAGGACTAAAAATTCATCGTACCAATTGCCCTAATGCGGCCAGGCTGATGGCAAATTTTGGACACCGGATAGTAAAAACCAAGTGGGCAAAAAATAAAGAAATTTCTTTTTTAACCGGTTTAAAAATTGTGGGGCTGGATGATGTAGGTGTGATTCATAAAATTACCAATCTCATCAGCGGCGAAATGAAGTTCAACATTTCTGCCATGACCATTGAAGCAAAGGATGGAATTTTTATGGGCAATTTAAAAATATTTGTACATGATAAAGAAGAGCTGGACGAGTTGTGTAACCAGTTGCTGAAATTACCCGGCATTGAAAAAGTAGAACGGTATGATACGGAGTAGGGAAGCCCCTCCAATCTCCTCAGAGGGAGGCTTTTTGAGCTTGCCGATGGTAGAGGCCTTTACTTGTTTAAACATCTTAACGCTTACAAAACGCTTAACAATTAGTTTCTTTAAAAATTAAACATTGATTCGTAGATTACATCTCATCTATATTTCAAAACTTTAAAACAATTACCATGAACGAATTAATTACCGGTCTGACTGAAAAAGCAGGTATCACTGCAGAGCAAGCCCATAAAGCACTTGACCATATAAAAGATTATGTGAAAGAAAAATTTCCTATGATGGCCGGAGCAGTAGATAATTTATTTGCAGCAGCGCCTGCCGCAGCCGCTACAGATGCGATGCTTGACCCAACTGCTCCTGCAGCAACAAGTAGCGTTATGGATAAAATAAGCGATGTTATACCAGGAGAAACCGGACAGAAAGTAGAAGATTTTGTAAAAGGTGCCGCAGATAAAGTAGAAGATGTTTTTGACAGCCTGAAAGATAAAGTTGGTGGTTTGTTTGGAGGTGATAAAAAATAATGCGATTTAAATATTTGAATCCATCCGATAATATCGGGTGGATTTTTATAGCTGAACTTTAATTGCTTAATCGTCTTGTGAATTATAAAACGGGATTTATTTATTTGCGTAAAACTTCCCGGCTGATAACCAGCTTTTGTACCTCACTCGTACCTTCACCAATCGTACACAATTTACTATCCCTGTAAAATTTTTCTACCGGAAAATCTTTACTGTAGCCATTGCCGCCAAAAATCTGCACCGCTTCTGTGCTTGCTTTTACAGCTACTTCACTGGCATAATATTTTGCCATTGCCGCTTCTTTGGTCATGGGCAATCCTTTTATTTTAAGATCACAGGCCTGGAGAATTAATAAGTCTGCCGCGGCAATTTCAGTTGCCATGTCTGCCAGTTTAAAACTGATGCCCTGGAAATTCGCAATCGGCTGATCAAACTGGTAACGCTCTTTTGAATATTTTAATGCCGCATCATACGCCCCTTTCGCAATACCCAGGCTTAACGCTGCGATGGAAATTCTGCCACCATCCAATACTTTCATCGAATGTTTAAACCCATCACCCACTTCACCAATCCTGCTGTTATCTGGTATGCGGCAATTATCAAAAATCATTTCTGCTGTTTCACTTGCCCGCATACCAAGCTTGTTTTCTTTTTTACCGCCACTAAAACCTGGTGTGCCGCGGTCAACAATAAACGCTGTTGAATTATCTTTTGTACGGGGTGCGCCGGTACGACAAATCACGACAGCGACATCCCCGCTTTTGCCATGTGTTATCCAGTTTTTTGTACCGTTCAGTATCCATTCGCCGCCTTCTTTTACCGCAGTTAACTGCATGTTACCGGCGTCACTGCCAGTATTTGCTTCGGTTAATCCCCAGGCGCCCAGCCATTCGCAGGTGGCTAATTTTGGCAGGTATTTTTTCTTTTGTTCCTCATTGCCAAAGGTTAAAATATGCCCGGTACACAGCGAGTTGTGTGCCGCTACAGACAAACCAACCCCGCCACAAACCTTTGAAATTTCCTGCAAAATTACATTGTATTCAAAGTAGCTTAAACCTGCACCACCGTATGTTTCAGGCACCAGTACACCCATCATGCCCAGTTTGCCCAACTCTTTATAAACATGCAAAGGAAAATGCTGGCTTTCATCCCATTCCATCACATGTGGCCTGATATATTTGTCAGCAAAATCTTTGGCTGTTTGCGCTACCTGCTGCGTTAATTCATCTTGTTTAAAATTCATACTTTCAATAATTGTGTACTGCAAATTAACTCTTTTTAAACTGCCGACAGGTGTTGGTAAATCATTAATTTACCTTTAAATAAGGTGCTGCTTTATTAAAAATATCCTCTGTAATCAGCATTATTTTTTTAAGGTCCTCTACTGCCAGATAATTACCATGCTGTGATCTGTATTGCACGATTGCATTGGCTATGGCATACCGCAGGTAGGGATGCATTTTCATTTCATCTGCGGTAGCCGTATTAATATTTAACTGGTGTATTGATGCCTGGCTCACAGAAAACCTGGCCTTAATTTTTTGAAACGTAGAATCAGGTAAACCATAGGTTTCTCCAATTTGGTCTACTTTATAAAAACCTCCGAGCTTATCCCTGAAAGTAAGGATACGCTGCGATAATTTACTGCCAATACCGGGCAGTGCAATCAATATCGTTGTATCTACTGTATTAATATCTATGATGGCAGTTGAATATTTTTGCTTTTCATATACTTTGTTTTCATACAATTTTTTTTCAGGATAATTTTCTTTACCCACATTTTTAATTTGCACAAAGGGAATAAGCCTCTGCACATCCTCTTCATGCAAACCCCAGATTTTACCAAGGTCTTCCGGTTTATAAAACCTGCCGCCTTTTTGTACAAATTTTTGTATAGTGGCAATTGTTTTATCTCTTATGCCCAATCGCTTCCAGCCAGCTTCATCCAATATATTAGGATCAAAAGCAAACAACTCTCCTTTTATTTTTTTTGCGTACTCTTTATTGCCATCAGGCTCACGGTAATTTTGGTAATCATCCTTATCAAAATTTCTTTTGGCGTATTTATCAGTACTGTCTGCCTGTTTCATTTTAAGCATATCAATTTGCTTTTTAAACAAGGTGGCATCCGTTGTTTTTGGGTGAATAAAGAAGGGAAATAAAAATGGCAGGGTTATAAAAAAAGCAATCAGTACAAGTAATACCAGGATGCCGGTTCGTTCCTTTTTTGTAAAGCTTAGATAGTCGGATGTAAAACGTTTCCACATAGTTTTGCTGATTGATGATTAAAAGTAATCATCTATTATCAGTTATGCAATACCGTAAAGTGGTAATAAAATCAGGTAAACGAAAGTGTAAGTCCATCATAAGCCAGTTGCATGCCCCCAGGTAATTCTTTATTAATATCAGCATGCTTGCCCAATTGGTGACTCACGTGGGTAAAATAAGCTTGCGGCACTTTTAATTCTGTCACCAGATCGATGGCTTCATCCAATGTAAAGTGAGAAATATGTGTCTTATGGCGTAGTGCATTTACAACCAATACTTCGCTGCCTTTAATTTTTTCTTTTTCGTTTGGCTCTATTCGGTTTGCATCTGTGATGTAGGTAAATTTTCCAAAACGAAATCCAAACACAGGCATTTTTAAATGCCAGACCAAAATAGGAATTACGGGTATATCCCCAATTATAAAAGGAGTAGTATCAATGGTATTCAAATTAATTTCCGGAATACCTGGATATTTTTTATCGGCAAAAATGTAGGCAAATTCTCTTTTAACTGCTTCTTCCGTTAAGGTATTGGCATAAACTTCCATTGCTTTTCCTGAAAAAAAAGAAAAGGCTTTCACATCGTCCAGTCCGGCAATATGGTCTTTGTGTGGATGCGTAAAAAGCACTGCGTCCAGTTGTTTAACCTGCTGCCGCAACATCTGGTAACGAAAATCAGGAGTAGTATCTACAACAAATGTGGTGCTGGAACTTTGCACTAAAATACTGCTGCGTAAACGATTGTCTTTTTTATCGGTGGAAGTACATACTTCACAGCCACAGGCAACCATGGGAACACCGGTACTGGTTCCGGTACCAAGAAAAGTTATTTTTAAGGGGGGGCATTGCACTGTGTAAAAATAAGCAATAACTATCAAGCATGTATAAATGGCAAATTCAACTGGCTTTGTTTATCGTTTCCAAGGGCCATCACCTCATCGTACAGCTTCTGGCTATCGTGGGTTAAGGCATCAAAATTAATTTCCAGTTGTGGCAGCAGGTCTATCAGGGTATTTATTTTTCCCTCTGTTTGAAAAAACTTATTTAATACTACCACTTTTTTGGCCTGTAAAATACAGTAGCCACTTTGAAAATTACCTCTTTCATAGCGGATCACATAACCACTTTCCTGGATGATTTTTTCAATCTTATCTAATGTATGTTGGGTGAATTTTATCGCCATAAATAGTAAGCCGTTACCGCCTTTTTGTTACCTGCAAATTTACTACAGCTTCATCCTTTGAGACATTCTACTTATCCACAAAAGTTTATAACTAAATGTTGTGCAATACCCTGCATTTGCGTGAGGGATTGCAGCGGATGTACTTTTTTGAGGCACGAAAAAATGATTGAAGCGTAAAGCCCGGCCCCTTGCGCAGCTTGGGGACACGCCCTATTTATTCGTCATTCGTATTACCGGCACTATCATTTCTTCCAGGCTTACGCCGCCGTGTTGAAATGTATTGCGGTAATAATTTACAAAATGATTGTAGTTGTTGGGATAGCAAAGAAAGATATCGCCTTTGGCAAAAATAAACGAAGAGTTTACATTGGGTGTGGGCAAACCAGCCTCTTTTGGATCTCTGAACACAAGTACATCTTTTGCATCATAATTTAAATTACGTCCGTGTTTGTATCGAAGGTTGGCGGTGGTTTGCTTGTCGCCAATTACCTTAGCGGGCGTTTTTACCCTTACCGTTCCATGATCGGTACCTACAATAACCATTACCTTTTTATCTGCAATTTTTTTCAATGCCTGGTGAAGTGGTGAATGTATAAACCAGCTTTCGGTAATGCTGCGGTAACTGGTTTCGTCCCCGGCCAGTTCTTTCAATACTTCCATTTCGGTACGGGCATGGCTGAGCATATCAATAAAATTATACACAATAATATTAATGTCGTTTTGCATCATGTTGTGCATGTTCTCCACCATTTTTTGCCCGTCGTGGTTATTGGTTATTTTGGTGTACGAATATTTTAAATCTGCTTTACCCAAGCATTTTAACTGGCCTTTAAAAAACTCCTCTTCAAACATGTTTTTGCCCCCTTCTTCATCATCATTTTTCCATTGTTCTTTAAATTGCTTTTCAATATCAATGGGTAACATCCCGGCAAAAATGGCATTGCGGGCGTATTGGGTGGCGGTAGGCAATATGGAATAAAAAGTATCTTCTTCCTGTATGCGAAAACTTTCTGCAAAAATGGGCTGAATAATCTTCCACTGATCGAACCGTAAATTATCTATGAGTACAAAAAAAAGCGGCGTTCCTTTTTCAATATGAGGCAGCACTTTAAACTTCATTAAATTATGACTCATAATAGGTGCGCTGCCATTTTTAGGATTGATCCATGAGGTATAATTACGACTTATAAATTTAAAGAATTCTGTATTGGCTTCTGCCTTTTGCGATTGAAAAACTTCCTGCATTTCCGGGCTGTCACTCTTCTTCATTTCCAGCTCCCAATACACTAATTTTTTATAAATTTCCATCCAGCCATTGTAATCAGGATTATCATTCAGTGCCATAAATAAACTGCGGAATTGCTGTTGATAAGCAGAAGTGGTTTTTTCCGCTACCAGCCTTTTATTATCAATGAGTTTTTTTAAGCTAAGCCATACCTGGTTGGGGTTTACCGGCTTTATCAGGTAGTCGCTTATCTGGCTGCCGATGGCTTCATCCATCAGGTTTTCCGCTTCGTTTTTTGTTATGAGTACAACCGGTAAATTACTGTTTACTTCTTTAATTTGCTGAAGGGTTTGCAGGCCTGTTATACCGGGCATTGTTTCATCCAGCAAAACCACATCCACAATATTTTCCTTTACAAATTCTATGGCATCAAATCCATTGGTTTTGGTTTGCACTTCGTACCCTTTATTTTCTAAAAACATTATCTGCGAAGTAAGGCTGTCAATTTCATCATCTACCCAAAGTATTTTTGCTACACTCATAATTTAGTTATTGTTTATTATTTGTTCTTGGCTGCATTAATGTGTTTATTAAATGTTTAATGGCTTATCATTGAAAAATATTGACGATTGGGCATTTTGCAATCCTGTAAAAAGTAAGGTAAAACCAGTGATGTATAAATGATCTATATGCTGTAATAATAAGTTAAACAAATAAGGCGTGGGAGCAAATATACTGGTTTCACCTTTCAGATTTGTAGCTTT
>JAYUBR010000695.1:0-1428 GCA_043740775.1 Ferruginibacter sp.
AATGGAAAATTGGGATGCAGGGCAGTTATCTTCCAATGAGTTTTTACAACTGACCAGTATCCCGAAAGACATTTGCTTTATTGTACTTATTTTTTACAGATTGCAGAAGAAGAAGGCAAGTTATAAAAAGCAACAGTAAAACTTTTATAACAAGTTCATCACCATTTCAACAATCATTTATCTTAACTAACACTTATTACTGCTAAAACAATTCAATTAGTAAACATGAAAAAAAAATTATTCCTCTGCTTACAATTGCTATCCAGTAGTTTTTTATATGCACAAAATGGAAGTGTTGATACAACTCCTTATAATCCTCATGATCTTTTTGTGCAAAATTTTAATCCGCCGGCAGGCAATTCTTTTCGCTCGGCTAAAGGAATACCCGGTGCTTCCTATTGGCAAAACAGTGCCAACTATCTGATACATGCATTCCTCAATGAAAAAGATACTTCTGTAACCGGTGATGTAACGATTACTTACACCAATAATAGTCCCGACAAACTTGACTATCTATGGCTTCAACTGGATCAGAATATTTTTGAACCTTCATCAAGATCTGTTGCAGCCACACGCTATCCCGGTGACTACTTTTTTGTGTTGCGCAAAAATAACGGGGGTTATCGCATTAAAGATATTACCATCACACAGCGTGGAAAAACGTATACCGCAAAACCCATTGTTACAGATACAAGAATGCAGGTACGTTTAAATACTCCGATGTTACCTAAAGGAGATAAAATTTCTGTAAAAATAAATTTCAGTTTTACAATACCGCTCGACGGGGCAGGCCGCTTCGGCAGGCAGTACACAAAAGATGGCGTTGTTTATCAAATAGGGCAATGGTATCCACGCATGTGTGTGTATGATGATGTGGAAGGCTGGAACACGCTGCCTTATATGGGCCTGGGTGAATTTTATTGTGATTATGGCAATTATGATTATTACATTACGGCGGCTCCTGAGATGATCATCTATGGTTCGGGCGATTTGCAAAATGCGAAAGAGGTATTAACAGCCGAACAAATAAAAAGATTGGCGCTTGCAGCAACCAGCGATAAAACCATTACCATCATTGGTGCTGATGAAGCCGGGAAAGCTTCTACCCGACCGGCTTCCAAAGGAAACCTGACCTGGCATTTTACCATGCAGAACACAAGGGATGTTGCATGGGTGGCCGGAAAAGCAATGATATGGGATGCTGCAAAAATTAATTTACCCTCGGGCCGTAAGGCCCTTGCCATGAGTACTTACCCGGTAGAAAGTATGGGTGATACTGCATGGACAAGATCTACAGAATATTTAAAAGCAAGTATAGAAATATATTCAAAAAACTTTTTTGAATATCCCTGGAACAATGCAGTAAGCAATGCTGGTATAACCGGCGGTATGGAATATCCCGGAATTATTTTTAATAACTACAAAGAA
>JAYUBR010000696.1:0-4962 GCA_043740775.1 Ferruginibacter sp.
GGTTCCGATGTGAATCCTTATCATGCATTGGGTTTCTTTTTAAGGAGTTATTTCTTCGTTAATATGAGTGAAAAAGTGGGGGATATGCCACTGCACGAAGCCTTGTTAGGGATTGGCAATATTGCTCCTAAATACGACACTCAAAAAGAGGTATTTAAACAATCGCTTTTGTGGCTTGATTCTGCTAACACTATGCTGACAACTCTTTTAGGCCCTACCGGTTTCCTTGAATTTTCAGGCGATTTTTACTTTAATCCAAGTGATAATGCAAGTAGTGCACGTGATGCGCTGTTTTATTGGCAGAAAGTGGTAAATAGTTATAAATTAAGGGTATTGATTGAATTAAGCAAACACAGTGATGATGCTGACCTGAATGTAAAATCTCAGTTCGCGGCTATTCTTGCTAATCCTTCTGCGTATCCCATTTTTCTTGATAACGGCGATAACCTGCAATATCAATACAATGATAAATTTAATTATTACCCCGATAATGCCAATAATTATGGTAACAATGCCGGCCGTTTAAACTTAGGTGCAACCTGGTTAAATACGCTTAGTTCTTTGCATGATTTGCGTGCAATGGTAGTTGCAGAGCCGGCCCGTGGATTAGGGTTTTCTGATACCTCGTATCAGTCTTTTGCAGGTGCACCACTTGGCAAAGATTTGGGTTTTTTGGCAACGGAATCTGGAGTAGGCAGAATGTCACTGTACAATTACAATCACTATTATTCTGGCTATACTGCAGAACCAACTTTTATTATAAGTTTTTCTGAAGTATGTTTTAGTATTGCGGAAGCCATTAACAGGGGATGGGTAACAGGAGATGCAGCGACATACTATAACAATGGTATTAAAGCCATGTTTGAATTTTATGGTATTACAGATGGCAATAACACCGTAACATTCCGTAATATTGGCGGTACAGGCAATGTAACTTATACCGTTCCTTTTAGTTTTACAGCCTATTTAAATCAACCGGCTGTATTATTGAGTGGTACAAGTGCTACTGCTTTAAACCAGATATTAACTCAAAAATATCTGGCTTACGCACGTAATTCGGGATTGCAGGGTTATTACCAATGGAGAAGAACCGGTGTACCAACATTTAGCACAGGCGACGGTACAGGAAATGGTGGCGCAATTCCAAAGAGATTCCAGTATCCAAATAATGAGCAAACTGTAAATGCATCAAATGTAAAAGCTGCCATCCAGAGTCAGTTTGCTGGCGCAGGTGATGATATTAACCAGTTAGTATGGTTAATAAAATAATACAAGTAATTGTTTTATAAATAGTTAAGTCTGGATATAACAGACTTTGTAAGGCGAAACTCTTTGTAGTTTCGCCTTACAATTTGCTAACAGTATTTTCAATAAAATCAATATCATGCAATTCAAGACTGTAAAAATGGTTGTTTTTGTTGCAGCAACTGCATTGTTAAGTTTAAACCTACAAGCACAACAAAAAAAAGCGACTGTATTTTCCGTTCCGGGCATCAGCCAGTTTTGCAAAATAGATACTAAGGGCATTTCAGTACTTCCCAGCGGTCGCTATCTTACACCAGCAGGAGAATTTATTCGCATCACCAACAAACCATTTGGAATGGCGCTTTCGCCTGATGGGAAAAAAGCAGTAACCCTGCACAACGGTGTGTTTACAATTATTGACCTGGCAAGCTTGAAAGCTATCCGGGTGCCCGGATATGAAAATAAAATCAATTCACCACTGGCGCACGAACCTTTGAACAGCAGTGCTTTTGGAACCGATTCGGTCATGCAGAGCACTATACAAAATGTGTTGCCGCAGGGGTCCTTTCTGGGAGTAACTTTTGCGCCTGATTCTAAAACAGTTTATTTAAGTGGCGGCGATAATGGTGCGGTGATTGTATACGATATTGAAAAACTGCAACGTGTTGATTCTATCTCCTTAAACGGAGAGATAGGCGGCACCCGGTTTGACGACAGCTTTACCTCCGATCTTTTACTAAATGAAACCAATCATGAATTACTGATTTTAGACAGGGGAAATTTCAGGTTGGTGCGCTACGATATTATTGCTAAAAAAATTACAGCTTCTATTCCTGCAGGCCGTCAGCCTTTCGGACTAGCATTGAGTGCCGATAAAAAAATGGCCTTTGTTGCCAACGTGGGCGTGTATTCGTATCCGTTAGTAGAAGGTATGACGAAAGACAATTATAATTCGATGATGATCTCTCATCATCCCTATGGTGATAATACAAAAGAATCTATTGAAGGAACAGAGATTGAAGGCAAAAAAATTCCTGGTGTAGGAAGTCCGCATTCTCCTGAAGCAATGAGTGTATTTACCATGAACCTTACCACCAATAAAGTGGTTGATAAATTTAAAACCGGTTTCCAGGTAGGTGAAATGATTGAAGGTGCTGAAGTAGTGGGAGGGGCAAGTCCTAACTCAATTGCAGTGGGTAAAGAGTTTGCCTACGTAACCAATGCTACCAACGATAATATTTCTATCATTGATTATAAGAAACACAAAATATCAGGCCACATTCAAATTAAGGTCGATAAGCGCATTGATAAATATCGCGGCTTGTTGCCTTTTGGCATCACACTTAGCAAAGACGAAAAAACATTGTACGTTGCCTTGCTTGGTTTTAATGCGGTGGCGGTAATTGATGTGGCAACAAAAATTACTAAAGGGTTAATACCAGCAGGCTGGGGGCCAACAAGGGTTCAGTTAAGCAATGATGAAAAAGAATTGTTTATCATCAGTTGCCGTGGCCTTGGCGCAGGGCCCAATGGCGGCGCAGGTTTTATCGCTCCGCCGCAGGGAACTTATATTGGCGATATTCAACTGGGCAGTTTTCAAAAAGTACAAATGCCATCTGTGACAGAACTGGCGGCGTATACCAAACAAACCATCAGCAATACTTTTGTTAGTACCACTGTAACTGATAATAATAACCCATTACCGGCATTGCCGGGCTTGCGTCAAAGCCCTATAAAATACATTGTGTACATCACCAAAGAAAACAGGAGCTATGATGAAGTACTGGGGCAATTAAAAAATGCAAATGGCGATAGTACGCTGGCAAGATTTGGCGTGGATTGCGCCTATACTTTACCAGACTCCTTAAAAGCGAAATATGCCCATTTAAAAGTTACACCCAATCATCACAAGGCCGCAAAGCAATTTTCTTTTAGTGATAATTTTTACTGCGATAGCGATGCCTCTATTCATGGTCACCATTGGATGATGGGTGTAATACCCAACGAATGGGTAGAGGCCAATTCAAGCGTTGATAAAACTGCCAACTATTTTTCAAAAGCACCGGGCCGTCGTTTTCCAGGTTCTACCGGAAGTATGGATCCCGAAGATTATGGAGAGATCGGTGGTATGTGGGAAGTAATGGAAAGAAAAAAAGTAAACTTCTACAATTTTGGGGAAGCCAATGAAACAGCTCATGTACGTGAAGAATGGATGGATACTGCAACAGGTGCCGGACATGGTGTAATGGTGCCCATGCAAAAGGCGTTGTTTACCAGAACGAGTCACAATTACGCAGGCTTTAACATGAATATTCCCGACCAGTTCCGGATGAACCAGTTTGAAGAAGAGTTTACTAAAATGTGGATCAAAGGAAAAAAGCCACTCCCTTCTTTAATTACCATGCAGGTACCAAATGACCATACTGCCGGACCAAGGCCAGAAGATGGATATGATTTTCCACAGTCATTTGTGGCAGATAATGATTTGGCCGTGGGACGAATTTTACATTTTCTTTCCCGTACCAAATACTGGAAAAATATGCTGGTTATAATTACAGAAGATGATCCGCAGGGCGGGGTAGACCATATTGATGCACATCGCAGTATTTTAATGATGGCGGGGCCTTATGTCAAGAAAGGATATGTGAGCCACACGCATGCAAATTTTGGCGCTATCTTAAAAACCATTTATAATATTCTGGATGTGCCTTATGTCAATCAATACGATGTTACAGCCTCCTTGTTGCAGGATTTTTTTACAAACAAACCAGACTATACCCCCTATACTTTAGAGCAACATGATGCAAGGGTTTTTGATGTAGAGAAAGCAATGAAAAAATATGGTCGTTCTGTTGACTGGCGCAAAGTAATGCAGGGGCCGGATATGGATGATGAAGATGAGATGCGCAAAAATCATTACAAACAAGCCAAGGGAGAATAACTTACCTGCCGCATGGATTTAAAAGATAATGATGGGAGTTACTGTGCCATTTTTATGAGATGGTCATTTCTGATCTCACCCGTGCAACACTAAAAAATGAAACTACCAGATTAAAGTTAAAACAACATAGCAATGAATATTTCAACGAACTCATTTTCTATAAATGGAAAAACCTATCAACCGGCAGCCAAACCAATTGTGGTAATTTGTATAGATGGATCGGCAGATGAATACCTTGATATCACCATGGCGCACGACCGCATGCCCTATCTGAAAAGCATGACGGTAAACGGTTATAGGGGAATGGTAAGGGGCGCATTGCCTTCTTTTACCAACGTAAATAATTCTTCCATTGTTACAGGTGCTTCACCCGCTGTGCATGGCATAAGCGGTAACTTTTTTTACAATGCCGCTATCGATCAGGAAGTAATGATGAACTCATCCGAATACCTGCGGGCTGAAACATTGCTTGCAGCAGCAGGCGATGCAGGCCGTAAAGTTGCGGTGGTTACAGCCAAAGAAAAACTAAGGGATATTTTATCTTATAAATTAAATGGCATTGCCTTCTCTGCCGAAAAAGCAAATCTTGCAAAGAAAGAAACACATGGTATAGAAAACGCAGAAGAAATAATTGGCTTTAAAACACCAGCCATTTACAGTGCAGATGCAAGTTTGTTTGTATTGCGTGCCGGTGTGGCCTTGATTGAAAAAGGAATAGCAGATTTTTTATACCTCTCATTAACCGATTACATGCAACATACTTATGCTCCTGAAGC